>CAZLBQ010000039.1:0-20619 GCA_964557745.1 uncultured Anaerolineales bacterium | reverse complement strand
CCCGCTGGTACACCCAGTATGCCACCAACGCCGCCTTCATCGTCGAGCGCTACGCCGACCGCATCCCGACCTTCGAGGTGCTGCCCGCCCCCAACCGCCTAGATGCGTCTGGCCGCCCGCTCCTTTCCCCGGCTGCCTTCGCCCGCACCCTGGCCCTCGTCTACGAGCAGGTCAAGGGCGAGGGGCGGGGCCGCGACCTGGTGCTGGTGGCGGGCGCGGCCGCCCTGGCCTTCGATGGCCCCGGCTACCTCGCCCAGGCGCTGACTATCGGCAGCGGCTCGACGGCGTGGGACGCCGTGCGGCAGGCGACGGGCGCGCCTGTGCCCTTCGACGCCCTGGCCGCCTGGCTGACCCTGCCCGACGCGCCCGACCCGATCCCCCCCGACGAGTTCCCGACCCAGATCGACCGCCTGACCGCCGCGCTGGCCCCGTTCCCCCAGGTCGTGGACAAGCCGGTCTACCTCTCCGGCTTCACGTGGGGCGGCGGCGGGACGACGGGCTATGCCGAGGACGACATTGAGACGGCGCTGGCCCACCTGACACAACAACGGAGCGGGCTGCGCGTCGCCGCCCGCGAGACGACGCTGGCCGGGCCGATTGCCGCCGCCGCCGACCCCAACGCCGTCGTCGGCACGTTCGCCATCTGGACGCCACCCGTCTCCGCCGAGCGCGCGCTGGACACGCTGTCCGTCGCGCCGGTGGTGGACGGCTTCGACTTCCCCGTCGGGCCGCGCAACCAGCCCGACATTCCGGCCGGGTTCTATTCCACCGTCGGGCTGGCCGACCCGCCGTACTTCCAGCAGTACGGCGCGTGGCATACCGGCGACGACTGGAACGGGCCGGGCGCGGGGGATGCCGACCTCGGCCTGCCCGTCTACGCCGTCGCCCACGGCGTCGTCGTCGACGCCAACTACTACTCGCCCGCCTGGGGCAACATCATCCTGATCCAGCACCAACTCGCCAACGGCGCGCCGCTCTGGACGCAGTACGCCCACCTGCGCGAGCGGCTGGTTCAGGTCGGCCAGGTGGTCGAGCGCGGCCAGCAGATTGGGACCATCGGCAAGGGGGCCAACGACATCTGGCTGGCCCACCTGCACTTCGAGGTCCGCCAGTGCGACCTGCCCGCCAACAACTGGCAGCCGTTCGTCAGCGACAAGCAGCGCGTCCTGGGTTGCTATCTCCCCACCATCGTCTTCACCCGCAAGCACCGCCCCGGCCTGTACCAGCCCCAGGGCGTCATCGTCGACAGCGAGCCTGGGCAGCAGGCGAGCGGGACGTTCACCCGCTCGGACACCCAGAACTGGTTCCCGTCGTACTACGGCTGGAACGGCACAGCGCTGTGGACCTTCGCCAGCGTGACCGAGACGGAGTGGGGCGAGTGGCGCCCCAAGCTGCCGGCCGCCGGCCGCTACGAGGTCCAGGCGTGGATCCCCAGCTTCCACGCCACGACCCACGCCGCCCGCTACGTCATCAGCCACGCCGAGGGCAGTGCCGAGGTCGTCATCGACCAGGACCGCTTCAACGATGAGTGGGTATCGCTAGGCGAGTACGGCTTCGCGGCGCAGGGGACCGTCGTCCGCCTGTCGGACAAGACGGGCGAGGCGGACGCCGCCCGGCTCGAAGTTTGCTTGGATGCGGTGCGCTGGCTAGCCAAGTGACGATGGACGATGGACGATGGACGATAGCGAATCGTCAGCCGTCTATCGTCTATGGTCTTTCGTCATTGGTCCTTCGTCCGTGAGGGAGGTTCGCATGTTTCGGCTGGCGTCCGCCAGCGAGAAACCCGTCGTCGTCATCAGCGATACCCACTTCGGGGAGACGTTGTCCACCCTGGGGGCGACGTCGCACGATGAGACGCGGCGCGCCCCGGCCCTCGACACCCTCGCCCTGCTCGCCCACGCCCTGGAAGAGCTAGGCCCCATCGAGGAGCTCGTCCTGCTGGGCGACATCTGGGAGATGTGGGGCTGCTCCTTCGCCACCGCCCGCCGCGAGGCCGCCCCCTTCCTGGACCTCATGGGGCGGCTGCCCGTCGAGCGCATCACCTACGTCCCCGGCAACCACGACTACCACCTGCTCGTCCAGCACATCGAGGGTCAGCAGGCCGAGTACCTGCGGCGCGGCGACACGCCCCCCCGCCGCTACCGCGCCCAGCACATCTACACCGACTCGTTCCTGGCCGGTCTGCTGCCGCCCAGCGTGCGCGACCGCTTCGTCGTCAAGTACCCCGACCACACCCGCCTCATCGCCGGTCAGCGCGTCCTCTTCCACCACGGCCACCACCTGGCGACGCTCAAGGGCGGCGACCTGTTCGCCAGCTTCCCGATGTTCATCCTCAAGCGCCTGGAAGGAGTCGGCGTCCAGACCCTGACCCGCGAGGAGTTGGAGCGCGGCGTCAGCATCTTCTACGAGATGGCCTACGCCGCCTCCCTCGGCGACCGCACCAGCGACCGCCTGCAACGCTGGTGGGATCGCTTCCAGACCTGGAAACGCTGGTGGCTGTGGACCATGCTGGGCCGCATGCGGTCGGCCCTGCGCGCGTCCAGCTCCATCCAGGAGCGCGGCACGCCCCAGGTCGATATCCAGCGCTTCCAGGAGGCGACGCGTTGGCTGCTGCGCATGATCGCCGCTGAGACCGACGCCCCCTTCCTGCCGCCCGACGTGCTGGTGTTCGGCCACACCCATCGCTCCGGTATCGCGTCCGTCCCACTGGACACCGGCGGGACGGTCCAACTCGTCAACGCCGGCTGCTGGCTGGTCGAGCCGCACAAGCGCAATACCGACCACGTCAACACCCTCGCCATCCTCGACGCCACCCACGTCGCGGTCTACAAGCTCAGCGGCGGCGGGCTGGTGGTGCAGGACAGCGCCCACTTCCCCGCCCGCGAGCGAGAACCCGTATGGCCATGACCATCGGCGCGTGCAGCGTCGAGCTTCAACTGCACGGCGTCTCCTCCCTCAAAGACAAGCGCAGCATTGTCAAGCCCATCCTGAGCCGCCTGCGGCAAGAGTTCCAGGTAGCCGCCGCCGAGGTCGACCACCAGGACGACTGGGGCACGGCGGTCATCGGCCTGGCCGTCGTCTCCAACGACCAGGCCCACGCCCACGCGGTCCTGGAGAAGTGCATCGACTGGATCGAGCGCGAGCGTCTCGACGTGGACCTCGTCACCTACGAGATCGAGATGCTGTGAGCGTAAGAGTAGCCGCCTAGAAACAACCAATCGGTGAACAGCCTCAACACTCAGTACTCACTACTCAGCCCTTAGTACTCAGCACTCACTGTCGGAGTCGCCATGCCCGGACTGCAACGCGTAGGGGACCAGTACGTTGTCGAGACGGAGCAGTACCGCTTAACAGTCAATGCCCAGGACGGCACGTGGGCCGACCTCACCCGCGAGAACGCCCCCATCGCCCGCCTGTTCCTGCCCGGCGCCGTGGACACGTGTGAGGGCGAGGATGTCACCCTCGACGTGGCCGCGCCGGTGGTCAAGGAGAAAGACGACCGCGTCGTCTTCACCATCCGCAGCCAGTCCAGCCTGTGGCCGATGCGCGTCACGCGCCTGCGCTGCCACGACGAAGTCATCGACATCGACATCCGCGTCCAGGGCGACGACCTGATTGAGAACGTCCACTTCTTCGGCGGCGCGCTGCCCTCCGGCCCCGTGCGCTCCATCTCCCACTTCAACACCCTGTTCACACCCGCCCCCAACGCCCGCTTCAAGCAGCACTTCCCGCCTGACGCCACCGCCTACATCAGCGTCCACGACCGCCCCGACTGGCTCAACGGCTCGTGGTTCTTCACCCCGGCCCCGCTGTGCTACTGCGTCCGCGCCGCCGTCGCCAACTGGCTCGGCCTGGCCGTGTGCGCCCTGCCCGGCCACTACACCTTTGAAGATTATGTCTACGCTGGCGGCGAGGGCTTCGAGTTGAAGCTGGCCTACGCCTCCCACACCGCGACCGAGGGCGAGTGGACCAGCCCGCGCATCGCCATCGTGGGCGGGGCCGACGAGTACGACGCCCTGGAAGCGGCCAGCGAGTGGCGCTGCATGTGCGGTGGCACGCCGCGCCACAACGGGGCGTCGGCGCTGTGGTGGCGCTCGCCCATCTTCTGCGGCTGGGGGGAGCAGGTCGTCCTGTCGCGCGTCCAGGGCGGGCGCGCCCCGGACTACAGCACGCAGGCCAACTACGAGGCGTGGCTCAAGACCCTGGCCGAGCACGGCCTGAAGCCCGGCATCGTCGTCATCGACGACAAGTGGCAGGACAAGTACGGCGACCCGCGCCCCGACCCGGCCAAGTGGCCCGACCTCAAGGGCTTCATCCAACGCCAGCACAACGAGGGCGTCCACGTCCTGCTGTGGTGGAAGGCGTGGGACCCGGAGGGTCTGCCGGAGGGCGAGCGGGTCCAGGGCAGCCCCTGGCCGGAGGGCAGCGTCGACCCAACCAACCCCGCTTACTGGCAGCGGCTGCGCGCCGCCATCCAGTACCTCATGGGCGACCTGGACGCCGACGGCTTCAAGATCGACTTCACCCACCGCACGCCCTACGGCCGTCAGGCCTCGGCGCAGGGCAACGCATGGGGCGTCGAGTTGCTGCGCGAGTTGATGGCGCACCTGTCGGACGCGGCGAAGGAGGTCAAGGAGGACGCCCTCATCATGGGGCAGACGCCCGACCCCTACTTCGCCAACATCATCGACATGATTCGCCTCAACGACACCATCCGCCTGGAGATTGCCGAGACATACACTACGGGCGACATCCTAACGAATATGACACACCGCGCCCGCGTCGCCCGCGCCGCCAGCCGCGACTGGCTCATCGACACCGACAACTGGCCCAACCTCAACCGTGACCAGTGGCTCGCCTATGTCCAGCGCCAGCCCTACCTGGGCATCCCGTCACTGTACTACGCGACGCGCATCTGCCAGACGGGCGAGCCGCTGCGCCCGGAGGACTACGCCGTCGTCGCGCAGAGTTGGAAGGCGTACCTGAGCCGCCGCCAGCGGTAAGGCAGCAGGCAGCAGGCGGAAGGCAGACCGCGTTGACGAAGGTCGTGCCTCACTCTGCTCGGCATCTGCTCTGCCGGCGCTGCCCGCCGCGCAAGCAGCGGGCTAGGAGCGACAAGCCTGCTCGAAGCAGGCTCCCCAGCCCGCTTGAGTGGGCTTGCCCCGCGTAGCCTGGCGCTTGAGCGCCAGGCCAGACCACCCGCTCGTTCGGAGAGCCATGAATACCCTCGACATCGTCCGCCTCAACCTCCTCTCCCCCATGATCCTGGCCTTCGCGCTGGGCCTCGTCGCGGCGGCCATCCGCAGCGACCTCAAGTTCCCCGACGAGCTGTACACCGCCCTCACCATCTACCTGCTCTTCTCCATCGGCCTCAAGGGCGGCGCCGAGTTAGCCCACACGTCGCTCGCCCAGTTCTGGCCCGCCGCCCTACTCACGCTGGCCCTGGGCCTCAGCATCCCCCTGTGGTCGTACCTCATCCTGCGCCGCCTGGGCCGTCTGGACATCGCCAACGCCGCCGCCCTGGCCGCCACCTACGGCTCGGTGTCGGCGGTCACGTTTAGCGCCGCCCAGACCTTCCTCGAACGCATCCAGGTCCCCTACGAGGGTTTCGCTCCCACGCTGGTGGCCCTGCTCGAAGCGCCCGCCATCATCCTCGCCCTGTTCATCGCCCAGACGGCGCTGACCCGCCAGGCCCAGGCCAACCCGGTCGAGGCGGGCAAGGACTGGACGACGGGCCGCGGCCACCTGCGCGAGACACTGCGCGAGTTGGTGACGAGCAAGAGTATTGTGCTGCTGGTGGGCGGGCTGGTGATTGGCTACCTGTCGGGGCCAGAGGGCGTCAAGCAGGTCGCCAACGTGTTCATCGACCCGTTCAAGGGCGTCCTGACGCTGTTCCTGCTCGAACTGGGGATGGTGACGGCGCGGCGGCTGCGCGACTTCCGCCAGGTGGGCGGCTTCCTGCTCGGCTTTGGGCTAATCATGCCCCTCATCCACGCCGCGCTGGCGATTGGGTTGGGGCGCTGGGTGGGGCTGTCGCTGGGTGGGCAGGTCATCCTGGGCGTGCTGGCGGCCAGCGCCTCGTACATCGCCGCGCCGGCGGCGGTGCGCGTCGCCCTGCCCCAGGCCAACCCCGGCCTGTACCTGACGGCGGCGCTGGCGATCACCTTCCCCTTCAACCTCGTCGTCGGGCTGCCGCTGTACCTCGCCTTCGCCCGCTGGCTCAATGGAGGCTAACCGTGCAGACCGTCCCCCTGAAGCGCGTGACGATTGTGGCAGAGGCGGTGCTGGAAGAGCGGCTGCTGCGCGAGATCAAGGCGTTGGGCGCGCGGGGCTACACCGTGACCGACGTGCGCGGGGCGGGCAATCGCGGCATCCGCGCCAGCGAGTGGGCGGGCGGCAACGTCAAGATCGAGACGCTGGTCGGACCGGACACCGCCGACCGCATCCTGGCCCACCTGGCCGAGCGCTACTTCCCCCACTTCGCCGTCGTAGCCTACGTTGAGAACGTCGAGGTCGTGCGCGGCGACAAGTACGTGTGAGGCAAAACGAAAGGCAAAAGGCAGAAGGCGGCTTACTGCGTTCCGCCTTCTGCCTTCTCTACTCAATCCTCAGCCCTCGGCACTCAGCACTCAGCACTCAGCACTCAGGACTGTCTCACCGCCAGACGAGGGGTGTGTCGGTCGCCAGGCCGTAGCCCAAGACGATGTCGGCGCCGCCGGTCGTGTTCGTGTTGCGCAGGTACCACGCTAGGCCCCCGCCTTCCACCCGCGTCACGCCGATGCTGTCGCCACTCACCCCATCCCAGTTGCCGACGATGGGCCGGTCGGTGCTGAGACCGTAGGCGAAGGTGAGATCCGCCGCCCCGGTCGTGTTGCTGTTGCGCAGGTACCACGTCCCGCTGCGCCACACCCCTACCGTGTCCGTCCCGTTGCCGTCCCAGTCACCGACGAGGGGAATGTCACTCGGAGCGCCGTAGGCGAAACTGATTTGGGCGGCGCCGGTTGTGTTGCTGTTGCGCAGGTACCATACCCCGCTGCGCACCACGCCCACCGTCTCCGTCCCGTCGCCGTCCCAGTCGCCGCAGATCGGGATGTCGCCCGCCTGGCCGTAGGCGAAGACGAAGTCAGCGCCCCCACTGCTGTTGCTGTTGCGCAGGTACCACGTCCCGTCGCGGAAGACGCCTGGCGTCTTGGAGCCGTTGCCGTCCCAGTCGCACATGAGAGGCGTCTCGCCCGCCGCGCCGCCGTAGTTGAAGTTGATGTCGGCGATGCCGGAGGTGAGGGTGTTGCGCAGGTACCACGCGCCACCCCGATAGACCGCCGGCTTCACCGCGCTCTGGGTCGCCGTCGCCGTCGGGGTGGCCGTCGCCAGCGGTGGCCGGCCCAACGTAGCGGTGGCCGTCGGCGTCGTGGTGGCGGGCGCCGTCGAAGTCGCCGTAGCGGTCGCTGTCGCGCTTGGCGTCGGCTCCTTGGTGCGCGTGATGGTCGCCGTCGCGGTCGCCGTCGCCGCCGGCGTACTCGTCGCCGTCGCCGTGGCTGTCGCCGTCGCGGTCGCCGTCGAGGCCGGCAGGCAATCGAGGGTGAAGCGCGCCACCGACGGGTCGTGGTCGCTGGACCGCGTGCTGGCGTTGAACTCGGCGTTGACGTGGACGACGTCGAAGCCGGCCAGGACGCTGTACAGGCTGCTGGACGCCAGAATGTGGTCGAGGACCTGGGCGTTGCCGTCGTAGACGTAGCTGTAGCGCTCGTTGACGGGCAGCGTCTCGACCAGGTCGTAGAGGACCTGGGGCGTGCCCTTGAGCGTCAGGAGCGGGTTGGACCACTGGAAGTCGTTCAGGTCACCCGCGACGACGATGCGCGCCGAGGCGTCGACGGCGAGAATCTGGTCCACGAAGTTCTTGACAATCTGCGCCTGCTGCAGCCGCTGCGTCTCGCTGCTCAGGACCGGCGGCTGGTAGCGCCCAAACAGAGGCTGGTCGCCGCCCTTGGAGTTCCAGTGGTTGCCGATGAGGAAGAACGGGCAGCCCTTGAACGTGAACTCGCCGGCCAGCGGCTTGCGGCTGGCGGTGAAGGCGCTGTTGGTCGGGTCGAGACGGCCGGGGCTGTACTGCAACTGCGGCACGCCGCCGTTGTTGACGACGGTGTCGGCGGTAGTGGAGGTCGCGCCCGGGCGGTCGACAAAGGTCAAGCCGCGGTCGGTGCGGAACAGGAAGCCCTGGCGGATGTTGCCGCCCGGCTCGCCGCCGTCCTGGTCGTCCACCGGGTCGATCTGGCGGTATTGGTAGGTCGGCCCGCCGGCCGCCGTGATGGCGTCGATGAGGGTCTGCCACGTCGTGCTGGCGTCGACGACAGCATCGTTGGTCGGGCCGTTGTTGTCCTGGACCTCCTCGACGACGATCACGTCGGGGGCTTGCAAATTGTTAACAATCAAGTTCGCCAGCTTGGTGAACTTGGCCGGGCCGTCGCCCACGTCCAGGTTCTCGACGTTGAAAGTGGCGACGGTCAACTCGGTCGCGCCGGGCGCGGTCGTCGTCTCCTGGGTCAGCCCGCCGGACGTGACCGACGGCCATGACTTGACAAATAGCTTGAAGTTGCCGAACGAGTAGTCCATGACGCCGACGACGGGGGCGTTGAATGTGTCGCCGACGTTGACGGCGGGCGCCGGGGCGACGAGGGTGTCGTCCAGGATGACGCGCTCAGGGTTGTAGTCGGTGGGTTGGATGACGATAGCCCCGCGCGACGAGTAGATGCCGCCGATGGTCTCGTTGTCGGAGACAACGGGAATCTCGCCGAAGTTGTTGGTCGGGCCGACGGCGACGGCGTTATTGACCTGGACCAGCATACTCTCCAGGCTCTCGTAGAAGTCGATGCCGTCGCTGGGCGGGTCGAACGTCCCGCTCGTCTCCACGTCGCCCGACGCGTCGTCCTCGATGATCGTCGTCGGTGGGACGCGCCCGCCTGTGCCGATGACCACCGGCGTCGGGAGCGCGTTGCCGCTGGAGATGACGGTGATGGTGCGGCCGGGGCTGGTGATCTCGGTCAGCGTCAGGTTGGTGCTGGCCGTCCCGCCGGGGCGGAACTCCTGGACCGTCCCAACAACGATGACACTATCACCCACGCTGACGGTGGGGGCTGAGCTGGTGAAGACAAAGATGGCCTCGGAGGTCTTGTCGTCGCTGTCGGGGTTGGGGTCCTGCATGTAGAAGCCGTTGCTTCCTACCGCTGTCACAATGCCCGGCACGTTGGCGACGAGGGTACCGTTGTAGGGGGAGATGTGGCTCGCGCCCTGGATGGTATGGATGGAGATCGGCGTCCCGGTCGCCGTCGCGGTCGGCGTGGCCGTGCCGGTGGGCGTCGGGCCGGCGCTCGTCTCCGTCGCCGTTGGCGTCGGCGTCGCGGTGCTGCCGCCGCCGCTACAGACGACGGCAGTCGAAGCCGAGTTGCGCGGCACAGGGCCGGTTACGACGTCAAAGTCGAGGTTGTTGTTGTCGGTGTCCGTGCAGCCGCTGCCCTTGCGGACCGCGCCCTTCGTCGAGTCCAACGCGACACCGTTGTTGACGCTGGCGCCGCCCTCGGCGTTGTTGGACGCCCCATAGGCGACGAGGTCGATGATGTTGGCGTTAGGCAGCGAGCAGGGCGTCGCGGTTGCGCCGCAGCCAAGGGCCGTCGCCTGGCTCGCCAGCGCCACCTTGCCGCTCGACGCGGACATGCTCAGGTTGCTCGTGACTAGGTCCGGGGTGACAGGCAAATCTGCGCCCAGCGTGCCGGCGCTGCCCAGCTGGACCAGCAGGTAGCCGCCGGCCGGGATGGTGGTCCCGGTCGGGAAGGCGTAGAGGTTCGAGGTCGTGCTGGCGAAGTTGCCGGACGCGGACCCATACTGGAGGGAGTAGCCGTCGAGGCTGACACTGGCGTTGCTGACGTTGTGCAACTCCACATAGTCATACTTGTAGGTGGGGGTTCCCGACGTCGCCCCGCCGCCGCCGTAGACCTGGCTGATGACGACGCTGGTGGAGGCCGCCGGGGCGAGGAGACCCGTCACCGCCCGCTCCGGCGGGGCGACGGCCGCCCCCACCCAGGTCGGGCCGAGGCCGCCCAGGGCGAGGACGAGGACGAGGAGGGCGACGTACAGGAAGGCGAAGCGCGATTTCAGCATGGCAGTAGCCCCTCGTTGGGCGCTGGGCCGCACGGGCAGTCGTTCCCCAGAGGCGCCACTGGGGTCCGCCGTCCAGCCCGTAGATTAGAACGGTGAGGATTGTGAATGGCCGCCCGACGTCCAATAGGCCGGGCATATGGTCCATAGTATACCACCGGCGGCGCGGAAGGGTGAAACGCTAGACGCGTTACGTGATGCCTGAGTGACTCGATCTCACCCCAGAGGGCGCAGAGGAAATGGGATTATTATCCCGCTTCGCGCCCTCTGCGTTCTCGGCGGTGAGACTCATGCCTCCGGGTTGCGGCCTGCTGCCCCAGCGCCTACTCGCCGCCGCCGGCCGGCTGCCGCGTCGGGGTCTGCTCGCGGGGAATGGGGTTTTCGGCCACGTCGATGACACCGCCCTCCATCGCCGCCGCCATCCCACCCTGCACCGTCCGCCGCAGCGGAATCTCGCGCAGGAAGAGGCAGGTAATGGTCGCCAGGGCCATGACGACCGTCGACGCCAGGAACACGTCGTGGATGGCGATGGTCAGCGCGCCCCGAATGGCGAGGAGCAGCGCGTCAAGCAGGGCCTGGCCCTGTGCCCCGAACTGGGCGAACGCCCCCCGCACCGCCGTCATCGCCTGTTCGCTCAGCAGCACCTGGGGGTCACGCAGCGCTTCGAGCCGCTCCATCGGGACAGCCTGGACGAGGGCGGCGGGCAAGCGGCGATCGAACTCGCTGCCGAACGTGGACGTCAGGAACGCGCCGAGGATGGCCGCGCCAAGCGTGCCGCCGATGGAGCGGAAGAACGTCAGCGACGACGTGGCGACGCCCATGACGCGGTAGTCGACGGAGTTCTGGACGGCAATGGTGAACAGGGCCATGGTGCTGCCCAGCCCGAAGCCGACGACAATCATGTTCAGCGTCACCTGGGTCATGCTGGTCGTCTCATCCATGCGCGCCAGCAGAGCCATGCCCAGCGTGGCGATGGACAGGCCAACGACGGCGATGATGCGGTAGCGGCCCCAGCGGCTCATCAACTGGCCGCTGATGATACTGGCGACGACCAGAGCGATCATAGTCGGCGTCGTCACCGCGCCCGACGTGGTGGCCGACTGGCCCAGGACACCCTGGACAAAAAGGCCAATGTACAGTAGCGCCCCAAACATGCCCACGCCCGCCAGGAAGGAGGCAATGGTCGACACGGTGAAGATGTCGTTGCGGAACAGCGACAGGGGCAGGATCGGCTCGGCGGCGCGTTGCTCGACGCGAAGGAACACGGCGAGGACGACCAGGCTGGCGACGAGCAGGCCCAGCACCTGCGGCGAGAGCCAGGCGTAGGTCGAACCGGCCCAGGTGAAGGCCAGCAGCAGCGGGACGATACCCGCCACCAGCAGCGCCGCGCCCAGGTAGTCGATGCGGTGGCTGCCGCGCCGCGCCAGTTGGGGCAGCGTCAGGTAGACGACGGCGATGGCGGCCAGGCCGACCGGAAGGTTAATGTAAAACACCCAGCGCCAGTTGAGGTTGTCGGTGATGTAGCCGCCCAGGGCAGGCCCAAACACCGAGGCCAGGCCGAACACACCGCCCGTCAGCCCCTGGTACTTGCCGCGCTCGGCGGGCGGGAAGACGTCGGCGATGATGGACACGGCGATGGGCATCATGGCGCCCGCGCCGAGGCCCTGGACGGCGCGGAACAGGATGAGCTGGTTCATGGTCTGCGCCGCGCCCGACAGCATCGAGCCGACGATGAACAGGGCCATGCTGCCCAGGTAGAAGGGCTTGCGCCCGTAGATGTCCGACAGCTTGCCCCAGATGGGCATACTCGCCGTCGAGGCCAGCATGTACGCCGTGAAGACCCACGCGTAGCGGTCGAGGCCCTGCAACTGGGCGATGACGCGGGGCATGGCCGTACCGACGATGGTCTGGTCCAGCGCCGACAGCAGGATGCCCAGCATAACGCCGCCCAGGACGCCCCACTTCTGAGCCGGGGTGAGTTCGTGCATGCCGCCGACAGAGGCGGCTGAGTTGATGCTTGCCATAAGTTGTTTCTCCCGACGGGCCACGAAGCAATTCGTCTGCCAGGGCCAGTTGGCCGCCTGCTGTCTGCCGCCTGCTGCCTACCGCCTGCTGCCTGCCGTCTGTTGCCTGCTGCTTGTTGCGTGCTTCACGTCGCGGATGATGATAGGCCGCCCGCCCGCCAGGGTCAAAATTCCGGCGCTTGACAAGACCTGACAGATTTTGAAAACCTGTCAGGTCTGGCTTAGGCCGCCCACTGCCCACTGCCGTTTGACAGCGCCGCCCCCTCGCTTACACTTTACGCCATGCTCATTCCCTATGACGTCATCGTGATTGGGGCCGGGCCGGGCGGCTCGGCCACCGCGCACACCCTGGCCCGCCAGGGCGCGCGCGTCCTCCTTCTCGACAAGTTCGAGTTCCCCCGCGACAAGACGTGCGGCGACGGCATGACGCCGCGCGCCGCGGCCATCCTGCGCGACATGGGCGCGCTGGACGACCTACTCGCCGTCGGCTGCCGCCTGCCCCAACTGGAAATCTTTGCCCCGGCCGGTCACTCCGTCGCCGCGACGCTGCCCGCCGTCGCCGACTGGCCCGCCTACACACTGGTCGTGCCGCGCCTGACCCTCGATGACACGCTGCGCCAGCAGGCTGTCGCCAGCGGCGCGGTGTTCCAGGGCCAGGTCCATGTCACCGGGTTGGAGGCGACGGCCGACGGCGTGACCGTCCTGGCCGAGCGGCGCGGCCAGACAGCCCGCTTCCAGGGGCGGCTGGCCGTCATCGCCACCGGAGCCAGCTCAAAGCTGCTCCTCGCCACCGGCATCCTCAGGCGGCTGCCGCCGATGATGCTGGCCGCCCGCGCCTACTTCGAGGGCCTGGCCGCCCCGCCCCACCTCCACCTGCGCTTCGACGGCGTCCCGCTACCAGGCTACGGCTGGGTCTTCCCGACCTCGGCCGCGACGGTCAACGTCGGCGCGGGCTTCTTCCGCACTCGCTGGACGCGGTTCTGGATGCCCGACACGCCGCGCGCCGCCTTCGACCATTTCGTCCAAACGCCCGCCCTGCAGGCCATCCTAGTCGGGGCGCGGCAGGTCGGCCCGGTCAAGGGCTACCCGCTGCGCGTCGACTTCGCCACCGCGCCGACCTATGGTCCGCGCTGCCTGCTCGTCGGCGAGGCAGCGGGGCTGGTCAACCCGCTGACAGGCGAGGGCATCGACTACGCCCTGGAGTCAGGGCAGGTGGCCGGCGCCCACGCCCTGGCCATGCTGACGGCGGGCGACTTCTCGCCCGCCCGCTTCGCCGCCTATGACGCCGCCCTCCGCGCCCGCTTCCAACGCCTGTTCGTGTTCTGCAACCGGGTGCGCGCCGTGTGCCTCAACCCGCCGCTGCTCAACCTGCTGGTGTGGGCCGCCAACCGCCGCCCTGACCTCAAGATGCGCCTGATCCACGTCGTGCTCGGGCTGTAGGGGACGGACGATTGACGATTGATGGGCGCGCGGTGGCGGTTCTGCCACGAAGAACACAGGGGACACGGAGAAATTGAGGTTAATCCTCCTCTCCGTGTCCTCTGTGTTCTCTGGGGTGCGTTATGCGACGATGCGATTCAGTCGTCAATCGCTACTCGTCAATGGATCGTCTTATCCTGGCTCTCGACGGCGTGCGGGGCCGCTGGGGCGACGGGCGCGACCGGGGCCACGGGTGGCGGGGTGGCGGTTGGCGCGGCCAGCTTCTCCTCGCCGCTGACGGAGCGGCGGAACTCGCGGATACCTTCGCCCAAGCCGCGCGCCAGTTCGGGCAGCTTCTTCGGCCCAAACAGGAGCAGGGCGAGGACGAGGATGAGCACCACTTCTTGCGGGGTTATGGACGGTAGCATGACGGCTCCTTTCGTGGTCGGTTAACTCTTACGACGGGGGCGGAGGCGCGCGGCGAAGTGGTTGGCCCACTTCTGCCAGAGCGCGCGCTGCGTGCGCGCCCAGCTCTCGCCCAGGGCGGCGTCATCGGCTGGGGTGACGGGGCGCGGGCTGAAGCGCTGGCGGACGTAGACATCGGCGATGCGGTCGATGTCGGCCTGAGACTGCGGGACGGCGGCGCCGACGGCGCGGGCCACTTCGTTGGGGGTGTTCGTCTCGCCCACGCCGATGCCGAGCATGCGGCCAAAGCGGACGATTTGCTCCCAGATGCGGTCCACGACATTGAGGCCGCGCAGGTCTTTCATCCACATGACCCAGAAGCCGGCGATGGCGAGACCGGCCAGGACGAGCAGGAGGAACGGGGCGAGGAGGAGGCGCGGCACGCGCAGCGCGTCCTCACTGCCGGGCAGCGTCAGGTTGACGTCACCCCCGAAGGGTTCGTCGGGATACATGTCCTCGGGGGGCATGTTCATGGCGCGTTCCACCGGGTCGCGGAATTCGCGGTCGGTGTCGGCCGCGTTGAGCAGGTCGCCCTCGGCGCGAGGGTCGCTGTCGTCGATGCGCGAGATGGACGGGTCGGCGGCCGTCGGCTCGAACTCAATCCAGCCGTACTTGGGGAAGTAGACTTCCGGCCAGGAGTGGGCGTCGTACTCGTGGGTGCGGATGACGCCCAGGTCCTGGATGTACTCGCCGCGCGCGTAGCCCGCCGCCATGCGGGCCGGGATGCCCGACAGGCGGGCCAGGACGTTGAAGGCGGAGGCGTAGTAGTCGCAGTAGCCCTCTTTCTCCTCAAACAGGAACCAATCCACCAGGTCCTGGCCGGGGGGCGGACTGGCGATGTTCTCGTTGTACTTAATCTGGCGCAGGTAGGCTTCGATGGCAGCGGCCTTGTCGTAGGGCGTCGTCGCCGAGGCCGTGATCTGCTTCGCCAGGTCGCGGACGCGGCCCGGCACCGCGTCGGGTACCTGGAGATACTTGTCCTTGACCCACTTGGGGTAGTCCTCACCGGCCTCCTTCAACTGCTTGACGCTGGCGACAGACTGCGCCGAGACGACGGTGAAGGTGTCGCCGGGCCGCCAGACGCGGTTGGCGTTGATGAGGGAGACGTCCAGCGGCATGTAGGGCTTTTCGTTGGGCAGTTCGAGCGTCTCGGTGGGGCCGTACTGGGCCCGCGCGCCGAGGCCCAGCGACATGGGTTGGGCGACGGCGTGGACTACGCTGCCGCCGGGCTGGATCATGGTGATGGTCTGGGTGATGACGGTGCGCGAGTTCCAGATCACGGTCGCCAGCCGCCGGTCGCCCGGCTCGACGGTCGTAATGGAGGTGTTGCTGTTGACCCAGCCGCGCCCGGTGTACTGGTCGTAGACGACGCTGCGCCAGTAGCGCGGGGTGACGCCACCCTCGACCTTGGCATCGAAGATGGGCTGGTCGCCCAGGTTGACGGCCCCGGTGAGGGCCAGGGTGTTGCTGAAGTAGGCGGGGCCGGGGCGCGGGCGGTAGTTGAGCGAGCTGAACATGCGGTTGAAGTTGGTTTGCCAGTTGTTGAGCGGCTCTTCAAAGCGCGTGGTCAGCTCGTTGTAGATTTCGGGGGCGGCGGACACGGTGGGCGTCAGCCAGGCGATGGCGACGACGACAAGGGCGAAGATGCCGCCGTCGCGCAGGAAGTCCCAACTGATGTCGGGGCTGAAGCCGACGCGCGTCGCGTGCCACTCGCGCTCCTGGAGGTAGATCTGGAAGCGGACGACGAGGAGCAGGGCGACGAGCATGAACAGGACCATGTAGGGGTACAGGTCCGGCGAGGCATAGTAGAGGTTGGTGAGCAGGGCGAAGCCGCTGAGCAGGATGCCCACCCAGACGTTGCTGAGGCGGTACAGGCACCAGGCGCTCAGGTAGGACACCAGCCACAGCAGCAGGCCCATGTGCAGGACGAAGATGAGGTTGTCCTGGCTGATGCCGCCCCCACGCACGACCTCGACCCACTTGAGGAGGCGGTCGGCCATCTCGCGCACCGTCTCACCCCAGGTGTAGTCCCAGGGAATGAGGCTCGGCACCCAGGCGACGACGAAGCCGGTCCAGACGACGCCGAGGACGATGGCGAGGAGGTGCGACAGCCAGGCCCCAATGCGGCGCGCCAGGCCGAGCAGGATGCCGACGACCATGCCGCCCATCATAATGGGCGGGAGGGTCCAGAGGCCGTCGGTCCACTTGGCGGCCTCGATGGACCAGCCAACGGTGATGAGCAGCGCAGCCAGGAGGAATATCGTAGCCCAGCCCATGCGGGGCCGTAGCAGGTTTCTCATCCAGGCGACCTTCCTAGAAACTCAGAAACTTACCATCACGAAACACACAACGAGTTCTCCGCGTGTGAGACACAGGCGCTCACTCTAAGTACACCTACGAGGGGGACGCGGTTCACGGATGTCGCGCCCCCTAGATTCTAGTGGCGGTAGCGGGAAAGGTCAAGGCGGGAGCAGCTTGACTCCAACTGGCGTACTTCTATAATCAGCCCCTAACGGGCAGACTTGCCCCCGCCGCCTGTTCGGCCCCGCCGAACCCTGTTCGATAGGATGAGGGTACCATGATGCACACTCGTTCCCGCCTCCGCCTGGGGCTCAGCCTCGCCGCTGCGCTCATCCTGCTCCTCCTCCTGGCCGCCAGCGCCGCGGCCGACCCCCCGCGCCCCAAACGGGCCAATGAAGACACCACCGACCGCGCCCCCCTGGACCTCTCCGCCTACCAGGCCACCCGCTGGGTGGTGCAGCTCAGCGACCCGCCCCTGGCCCAGTACAAGGGCGGCGCCGGCGCCCTGAAGGCGACCGCCCCCGACGCCACCGGCGACAGCAAGCTCGACGTGGACAAGGCCGACAGCAAGGCCTACGCCGCCTATCTCCAGGCCAAGCAGCAGGCCTTCCAGGGCGCGCTGGCGAAGGCCGCGCCGGGCGCGACCGTCGTCGCCAACTACCAGACCCTTGTCAACGGGCTGGGGGTCAAGATGTCGGCGGCCCAGGCGGGCGCGGTGCGCAGCCTGCCGGGCGTGGCCGCCGTGACGCCTGACCGTCCGCACCAGCTCGACATGTGGTCCAGCCTGAGCCTGATCGGCGCGCCCACGCTGTGGAATCAGCTGGGCGGCCAGGGACACGCGGGCGACGGCATCAAGGTCGCCGTCGTCGACGGCGGCATCTACGTCAAGTACGCCGCCGACGGCTCCTATGTGGGCAACGCCTGCTTCAACGACACAGGCTACACCATGCCCGCTGGCTACCCCAAGGGTGATACCCGCTTCACCAACAAGAAGGTCCTCGCGGCGCGCGCCTTCTTCCGCCCCGACGACCCGCCCATCGCGGACGAGGACACGCCCATCCCCGGCACGCCCCAGGCGACAAGCCACGGCACGCACACGGCCGGGACGGTGGCGTGTAACGCGGGCACCCAGGCGACCACCGCCGGCGTGACCGAGACCATCTCCGGCGTCGCGCCGCGCGCCTGGCTGCTCAACTACCGCGTCTTCTACCCCAGCCGCAACCCGGACTACTCCGGCAACGCCTTCGACATCGAGCTGATCGCCGCTCTGGAAGCCGCCGTCCGTGACGGCGCCGACGTGATCAGCAACTCGTGGGGCGGCTCGTATGTGACCACCTATCCCTGGCCGGACCCCGTCATCCAGGCCGCCGAAGCCGCCTGGGACGCTGGCGTGGTGGTCGTCTACTCTAACGGCAACGCCGGCCCCGACGCCGAGACGACGGGCACCCCCGCTACCTCGTCCAAGCTCATCTCCGTGGGCGCCAGCACCAAGGCACGCTCCATCGCCTCGGGCTTCGTGGACGTCACGGCGCCTCAGCCCGTGCCCGCCAACCTCACCGGGCGGCCCTACGGCTCGGCCCAATTCGGCCCGGCCATCACCACGCTGCTGGGTCCGACGGCCTACGTGCCGGTCAAGGCGGTGGACACCAGCGGCTCGTCGCTGGCCTGCGGCGACCCCTCGACAACGCTGCCCGCCGGCTCGCTCACGGGCAAGATCGCCCTGATTGAGCGCGGGACGTGCAACTTCAGCCTCAAGGTCTGGAACGCCCAGCAGGCCGGGGCCGTGGCGGCCATTATCTACAACTCAGCAGCGGGTGGCGAGGGCCTTATCACCATGGCCCCTGGCACACACGCTGATGACGTGACCATCCCCTCGGTGTCGGTCCCGCGCTCGATGGGCCTGGGGATGATCACCCTCTATACGGCCAACCCGGCCGAGGTGCGGGTCCAGGTCGACCCCACAGGGCGCGAGGTGGACGAGGTTCCCGACCAGATCATCGCCTTCAGCTCGCGCGGCCCGACAACCGACAAGCAGATCAAGCCCGACATCGTGGCGCCCGGCGTCAACATCCTGTCGTCCGGCTACGGCGAGGGCGACAACCCGTTCGTCGGCTTCGGCCAGGTATCCGGCACCAGCATGGCCTGCCCGCACGTCGCGGGTGCGGCGGCCCTGCTGCGCCAACTCCATCCCACCTGGAAGCCCTGGCAGATCAAGTCGGCGCTGATGACGACGGCGAAGGAAGACCTGACCAACGTGGACGGGAGTGTGGCGCACGTGATGGACCGGGGCGCGGGCCGCATCGACCTCACCAAAGCCTTCGCGCCGAGCGCCGTGGTCGAGCCGCAGAGTCTGAGTGCGGGTGACACGCACGCCGGTGACGCCAAGACGTGGACGGTGCGAGTGCAAGACGTCAGCGGCAGCGGCGGCACGTGGACGCTCGGGGTGACCCAGACGGGGAACGTCACGACCACCACCCAGTTCAGCGTGGCCGTGACGCCGGCCAGCGTCACCCTGGGGCCGAACGCGAGCGGCTCATTCCAGGTCCGGCTCGCCTCGACGGCGACGGCCGCGCCCGGCGCTTACGAAGGCTCGGTGGTGCTGACCAACAGCGCGACCGGCACGCGGCTGCACATGCCGGTCTGGCTACGCGTCACGCCAGCGGCAACCACAGCGGACGTGCTCGTTATCGACGACGACGGCTCCTCGGTGCCGGGCGCGGGGCTGGCGAACTACTCGCGGGCGTACACCGAGACCCTCACCAGCCTGGGCGTCAACTACCGCTACCTGGACGTGGGCCGGGCCGCCTTGCCGTCGCTGGACACCCTGTACGGCTACAAGGCCATTGTGTACTTCACAGGCGACAACAAGTCGTTTGCCACCAGCGGCTTCACCGCGTCTGACCAGAACCGGCTCAATCAGTGGCTGGATAGCGGCGGGCGGATGTGGGCCAGCGGCCAGAACCTGGCGCTGACAATGGACAGCGACGCTTCGAACTCAGCAGGCTACGGGCGCGGGCGGCTCTACTACGGCTACCTGGGCCTGTACTGGCTGGCCGAGAGCCTCTACAGCGGCGCGCCGCCCAGCCCGTCAGCCGACGGCGTGGGACCAATGGCCGGCCTGACACTCGACCTGAGCGGCGGCAACCAGACATCGATTGACCTCGCCAAACCGGCCCCCAACTTGGACGGCTACAATGCTGAAGAGACGATGGCCACGCTGTTCACGGCGCGGGGCAACACCACCCCCGCCCAGGCGGCCATCGCCTTCTCGCGCGCCTCGGAGCCGATGCTGGAGGAGACACGCCAGAAGTACGGCTATCGGACGATCACCATGAACTTCGGCCTGGAAGGTGTCAGCGGGACCGGCGGCACGGCGACGCGCCAGCAGGTGGCCCGCCGTGCGCTGGACTGGCTGCTGGACAGCCTCACCGTCTCGGTCAGTGGCACGGGCGCGCAGTACGGGGCGACGACCCTGACCGCGCAGGCCACGTCGAGCGTGGGGGCGACTATCACCCAGTATCGCTGGGACTTCGGGGATGGCTCACCGACGATGACGACCACCACCCCCACCGTCCAGCACACCTTCGCCGGGGGTGGGGCGCAGACGGTGCGCGTCGAGGTGACAGACAGCCTCGGCCACCGGGCCGTGGCGAGTGGGACAGCAACCGTCAGTCCCTTCCAATGTGATCCGTCCAACCCGGCGCAGGCCTGCAACGGCTTGATCGTCGTTCGCGCCTTTGTCGACTTTGGCTGTGATAGCTTCTACAACGCCGGGACAGACTGGCCCCTGATGGGAAGCACCCTCACCGCCTATCTGCCCGACGGAACGACGCGCACGGCAGTCGTCGACATGAACGGCAACGCCATCTTTACGGGCATCAACTTCCCCGCCGGCTATTCCGTCCGGCTCAAGGCCGAGGTGGTCCCGCCGACCTGGGTGCAGCAGAGCGGTTTCACACTCTCGCCCTGCCTCGGCACAAGCGAGGCCACGCTCAACGCGACCGCCTTCACTGGCTCGCGCGTTGCCTTTACCGACTTCCGCTACAACATCAGTCGCTAGCCCCCAGAGGCTTTGCCCCCTGGTTCAGTCAGTCGTTACCACCAGACTCGCCGCGCGGCGAGCCTGGTGGTATCTACGCCTTCCATTTACCGCGCCACCGCCGCCACCCGGTACAACCCACCGCTGCCGACGACATAGACCTCGCCAGCCTCGTCCTCGCCAAAGGACGTCACCTGGATGTCGGCGTCGACCAGGGGCGTC
>CAZLBQ010000038.1:0-20703 GCA_964557745.1 uncultured Anaerolineales bacterium | reverse complement strand
GCCGCCGCCGTCAGCTTTACCCTCGAGCGCGCCATCGGCACGCGCTCCGGCAGCATCTGGGCCCGCCGCCTGGCGAACATCGAGGGCGCAGCGGCCTTCGCCGACCAGAAGGCCGACAAGATCAGCGGTCTCGAAGCGCTCCACCCGTACACCGTGCGTGTCAAGCGCGCCAAGCCCGACGCCGCCTTCCTGACCACGCTGGGTAACTTCTCCGGCCTGGGCATCCTGCCCAAGCACACCCTCAAGGACATCGCCCCCGACCAGCTCAAGACGGCCAAGTTCTCGACCCAGGAACCCAACGTCGGCGCGGGCGCGTATGTCGTCGCCTCCTATATGCCGGGCCAATATGTCGAACTGCGCCGCAACGACAACTACTTCAAAGGCAAGGTTGGCCCCGACCGCATCTTCCTCAGAATCATGGCGACCGACACCGCCCTGGCCCAGTTGCAGACCGGCGAGATGGACTTCGTCAAGGTTCCCGTGGCAGAACTGGACCGCATGAAGAAGATTGCCAACGTGACGGTCCATAGCGTTAACAGCCCGTCCATCAGCCAGATGGCCCTCTTCAACGAACGCCCCTTCTTCAAGGACAAGCGGGTCCGCCAGGCTGTCATGTATGCCATCGACCGGAAGGGGATTGTCGACTCGATCCTGGGTGGACAGGCGTCGCTGGTGAACTCGTGCATTATCGGGCCGGAGTGGATGGGACAGCCTGAGTTTGAGAAGTATGAGTTCAACCCGACGAAGGCCAAGGAACTGCTCAAGGCGGCCAATTGGGACCCGAACCAGAAGGTTGAGATGATGATCGCAACCGGCGATAAAGTGCAGGACGCGTATGGGGCGGTCATCCAGCAGCAATTGACGGATATCGGCATGAAGGTGGAGATTCGCCAAGTGGACTCCGCCGAGGTCGGCCGACGCTACGTCCAACAGCCCGACTACGACATCTTCCTGTTTGGCGGCGGTGTCTACCGCGCTGAGCCGAGCATCTGCACGACCTACTACCAGACCAACAACTTCACGCCGGCGGGCGGCAACGGGACGCACTACACCAACCCGCAGCTTGACCAGCTGTTCGCCGACGGCGTGGCGACGGCCGACCGCGCCAAGCGCAAGGAGATCTACACCCAGATCGCCAAGATCGTCAACGACGACGTCCCGACGACGTTCCTGTGGTCGCCCAACTCGCTGTACGCCACGTCGGCCCGCTTCAAGGGCTTCAAGCCGCCGGCGTACATCGACAACTTCCTGTGGAACGCCGAGGAGTGGTCGGCGGGCTGATGTTCGCCTTTATCCTGCGGCGGTTGTTGATCGCCATCCCGGTCCTGATTGGCGTGACCGTGGTCACCTACGGGTTCATTAGCATGGCCCCCGGTGACCCGGTCACCGCCCTGCTGGACCCGGAGCAGATGGCGTCGCTGGGGCCGGGCTGGGTCGAGCAGCAGAAGGCGGCCTTGGGGCTGGACAAGCCCGTGCCGGTGCGCTACGCGCTGTGGCTCAAGGAGTTGGCGCGGGGCAATCTCGGCTACTCCGCCGTCGACCGCCGCCCGGTCAACGAGAAGCTCGGCGAGCGGCTTGGCCCGACGCTGCGGCTGATGTTCACCGCCCTGCTCATCGCCGTCCTGGTCGGCGTGCCCATCGGCGTCCTGGCCGCCGTCAAGCAGTACTCGTGGCTGGACTACGTCTCGAACCTGGCCGGGCTGGCGGTGATCTCCATCCCCGGCTTCTTCCTGGGGCTGATGGCGATCTACGTCTTCGCCCTCAAGCTCCAGGTGCTGCCGACGGCGGGCATGGCGACGGTGGGCGAGGAGCCGAGCCTGCTGGACCAACTCCGCCACCTGATTCTGCCCGCGCTGGTGCTGGGCCTGGCCGAGGCCGCGCCCATCATCCGCTATGCGCGGTCGAGTATGCTGGAGGTCATCCACCAGGACTACGTGCGCGTGGCGCGGGCGAAGGGGCTGCCGGAGTGGGTTGTGCTGGGCGTCCACGCCCTGCGCAACGCCCTCATCCCGCTCATCACCGTCGTCGCGCTGCAACTGCCGGCCCTGGTGGGCGGGGCGGTCATCATCGAGCAGATCTTCAACTGGCCGGGGATGGGGTCGCTCGCCATCTCGGCCATCTTCAGCCGCGACTATCCGACCATTATGGCGATCAACCTGTTGAGCGCCTTCATCATCATCGCCAGCAGCCTGGTCGCGGACGTCCTGTACGCCGTGGTCGACCCACGCGTGCACTATGGCTAACCTGCCATGACCACCCAGACCCAGCCCCTGGCGGCCGTCGCGCCCCGCCCCGTCCCCGCGCCTGCGACGCGGCCGGGCGTGTGGGCGCGCTTCCGCCGCCACCGCCTGGCCCTCGTCGGGTCGGTCATCCTGCTCGCCCTGGTGCTGATCGCCGTCCTTGCGCCGCTGCTGCTCAACCTCGACCCGTACAAGGTGGACCTGCGCTCGTACCGCAAGCCGCCGACCGCCGAGCACTGGCTGGGGACGGACGCCGCCGGGCGCGACGTCCTGGCCCGCCTGGTGTACGGGGCGCGCGTCTCGCTCTCGGTGGGCGTCGTCGCCGTGGGCATCTACACGTTCCTGGGCGTCGTCCTGGGCGCGGTCGCGGGCTATCGGGGCGGCAAGGTGGACAGCGTCATCATGCGCCTGGCCGACATTGTCATGGCCTTCCCGCGCCTGATTATCATCATCACCCTGGCGTCGCTGATTGGCCCCAGCATCGTCAACGTCATGGTCATCATCGGCCTGCTCGGCTGGCCGTCCATCGCCCGCATCGTGCGGGGCATGTTCCTGACGCTGCGCGAGCGGGAGTTCGTCCTGGGCGCGCGGGTCAGTGGGGCCAGCGACACGCGCATCATGTTCCGCCACATCGTCCCCAACGTCATCGCGCCGGTCATCGTCGCCGCGACGTTTGGCATGGCCGGGGCCATCCTGCTCGAAGCGGGCCTGAGCTTCCTGGGCCTGGGCGTCCAGCCGCCGATGGCGAGTTGGGGCAACATGCTCAACGCCGCCCAGTCCCTGACCATCCTGGAAGGCATGCCGTGGCTGTGGCTGCCGCCCGGTATCATGATCGCCGTCACCGTGCTGAGCCTCAACTTTGTCGGCGACGGGCTGCGCGACGCCCTCGACCCATACCAGACGGTTAAGTGAAAGAGGCGCTCTGGACCACGGAGATCACGGAACCGCGCGGAAAACGCGAAAAAACCCTCGACCGGCTCATCCGCTTCCGCGATCTCCGCGACCTTCCGAGACTTCCGTGGTCCAAAGCCCTTGCTACTACGGACGCTTATCGAGTGAGACACTATGAAAATCACAACGGTCGAAACCTACCCGGTCCGCGTTCCGCTGTGGCCTGGGGCGTGGCATAGCCCGGAGTACGGCCCGCCTGAATGGGACGAGCCGGCCATTGTCATCCTGCGCGTCCTGACGGACGCGGGCATCGAGGGGGTGGGCGAGGTCCAGCGGGGCATCCCCGAAGTCACCGTCCAGCAGTACATTCCCCAGGTGGTCGGGCAGGACCCGCTGGCGATGAACCTCCAGGCCCTACCCCTGGGCGGCGAGTTCGACGCCGCGCCCGGCATCTACGACGCGTTCGAGATGGCGATCTACGACATTGTCGGCAAGGCGCGGGGCGTGCCCGCCTACCAACTCTTCGGCGGAGCGTACCGCGACCGCGTGCTTGTGTCGCTGTGCTCGGGCCAGATGACGCCGCGCGACGCGGCCCAGCTGGCGCGCAAGGCGGCCGACGAGGGCTACCAGTACCTCAAGATGAAGGCGACGGATATGGACCCGGTGGTGGAGCGCATTGCGGCCATCCACGCCGAGGTCGGGACGGCGGTCAAGGTCGTCATCGACCCGATGCGCCGCCTGCGCCGCCCGGCGGTGTGCGTGGACATGTCGCGGCGCCTGGACCAATACCGCGACAACATCAGCTGCTGGGAAGACCCGGTGGACCGGGGCAACCTCGACTGGTATCAACTGCTGCGCCACAAGATCGACTTCCCCATCGCCCTGCACCTGGGCGACGCGCGGGACGTGGTCGAGGCGGTCAAGCACGAGGCGTGCGACTACCTCAACCTGGGCGGGACGATGGCGAACTTCCACCGCACGGCGACGGTGGCCGAACTGGCCGGAATCCCGTGCTGGCACGGCTCCGGCGTCGGGCTGGGCTTCTCCGAGGCGGCTATCCTCCACGTCAGCGCGGCGGCGCGGGCGTGCACGCTGTCCAGCGACGTCGTCGGCGAGCACATCCGCGTCAACGACCTCATCAAGCAGCCGATTGAGATTCGGGACGGCTACGCGACGGTGCCGCAGGGGCCGGGGCTGGGGGTCGAACTGGACTGGGAGGCGCTGGAGACGTACGGAGTGCGGTCATGATTATCGACGTCCACACCCACCCGCCGCGGCACCGCGAACCCGTGGCTGATAGCGCCGCGCCCCGGTCGCTGCCCTGGCGGCCCGACAAGGCGGTCGACATGCGCCAGACGTGGGCCGACTACGAGCGGGCCATGGCGGGCATCGACTGCTCTATCGCCTTCAACATCGCGCTCTACCCGGCGCCACCGGAGAGCGAGGGCCGCAGCGCCTACGACAGCATCTTCGGCCCGACGCCTGAGATCAATGACGCGGTGGCGGAGTTCGCCCAGGCCCACGCGGGCCGCGTCATCGGCTTCCTGTCAGTGCATCCCGACGCCCCCGACGCCCTCCAGGAGATCGACCGCGGCGTCCACGAGTTGGGGCTGCGCGGCATCAAGCTGGGGCTGAACTACCAGCAGGCCGAGTTGCTGGGCCAGAACGCGTACGCGATCTACGCGAAGGCGGAGAAGATGGGGCTGCCCATCCTGTTCCACATGGGGACGTCGCCGGTCCAGTTCGCGCCCCTGGAGCAGGCCTACCCGCTGTCGGTGGACCGCATCGCCATCGCGTTCCCCAAGCTGCGCATCATCATGGCCCACATGGGCCACCCGTGGCAGATTGACACCATCGTCGTCATCCGCAAGCACCTCAACGTGTACGCCGACATCTCGGCGCTGTTCTACCGCGAGTGGTCGATGTACAACTGTCTGCGCCTGGCGACGGAGTGGGGGGTGATGCACAAGTTGCTGTTTGGCTCGGACTACCCTATCGCCTCGCCGCAGGAGACGATCGAGGGCACGCGGGCGGTCAACGCCATCCTGGAAGGGACGAAGTTGCCCCGCGTCCCGGAAGACGAGATCGAGAAGATTATCCACCGCGACAGCCTGGCGCTGCTGGGGCTGGACCGGTAGCGGAGGCCGCCAGAGGCTAAAGCCGTCTGGCTAGAGAATGGAAGCCCCAGGGGCTGGGGGTGAGGGGCGAGTCAGGAACTTGGGAATGAGTTATGTTGGAGAATAGAGTTGCGTGATAATTAGGAGGAACCCATGACCCAGTCAACCCCCTCGACACTGGACCAGATCTATGACAACTGGCGGGGCTACCAGGAGAAGCTGCGCGAGGTCGTGGCCCCGCTGACGGATGAGCAACTGGCGCTGCAACCGGCCCCCGGTATGTGGCCGCTGGGGCAGATTGTCCAGCACATTATCTCGGTGCGGGCGGGGTGGTTCAGCGCGACGCTCCAGGACCCGGACGTGGCGATGGACGCGTACATGATGTGGGGCCAACGTGACTCGCCGGGCCGCAGCGGGGCGGACCTGGCGCGCGGCCTGGACGAGACGTGGGCGTTCATCGAATCCCGCGTGCGGCGCTGGACGCCTGACGAGTGCGCGGAGACGTTCCCGGATGAGTGGGAGGGGCAGGTGACCCTCGTCTCGCGCAGTTGGGTCATCTACCACGTGCTGGAGCACGACCTGCATCACGGGAGTGAGGTGTCGTTGATCCTGGGGATGAACGGGCTGCCGGGCCTGGACCTCTGAGGGCGGGGGCGGCGGCCGACTGAAGTCGGCGCTACGGGGGGGTACATGCTCATCGGCTATGTGAGTGATGAACGCTACGTGGCGGTCGCCGACGCGCTGGTGGAGTTCGAGCGCGACGGGCAGAGCGCAGCGGTCGCGCGCTCGACGGCGCGGGGGGCGGTTTACGCCGACGTGCCGCCGGGCGAGTACCGCGTCACGCTGGTCAAGCCGGGCTGCGGGTCGAAGAGCGTGGTCATGACGGTGGGGGAGGGCGAGCCGTACCAGTTCCGCCTGCTATCCGACCGCCTGCTGGGCTACGTGTGGCCGAAGTGGGTGCGGTCGGGCGAGCGGTCCGAGTTCCGCGTCCACGGTGTCGACGCCTACCGCCTGAGCCTGTGGCGCTACGGGTTGCAGCGCGAGTTCATCAGCCTGCTGGGCTGGTTCGACGAGCACGGCCCGCGCGCCGTGATGCAGATGACGCCCGACGGCGACTACACCGAGACCGGCGTCGGGTGGAATAAGGTGGGCTACGGCAACCCGCACATCACCCAGTTCGTGACGGGGCCGGAACGGTCGGGGCTGTACTACCTGCATGCCAAGGACGAGGCCGGGCGGTTCTTCTCGTTCCCGTGGATCGTCGCGCCCGCCGCCCCCCAGGCCCCCATCGCCGTGCTGGCCTCGACCAACACGTGGAACGCCTACAACAACTTTGGCGGGCGCAGCAACTATGTCAACGCGGACGGCCTGCCGCCGACGCCCATTGTCAACGCCCGCCAGGACATGCTCCGCTACACCCAGATTGGGACGTTCAATGTGTGGGGCTTCCCCGACGACGCCTACGGCCCGCTGTCGTTCGAGCGGCCGGAGCCGAACAACACGGTCGGCGAGACGGAGGAGGTTACGGACCCCATCCGCGGCCGCCAGCAGTGCCACCTGGCGCCCGCCGAGTGGCGGCTGCTGGGCTGGCTGGAGCGCGAGGGCTTTGCCTACGACTTCTACGCCGAGGCTCAACTCCACGACGGCACGCTGGACCTGGACGCGTACAAGATTCTGGTCATCAGCGTCCACCCGGAGTACTGGTCGAGCCGCATGCTCCAGCGCGTCAAGGACTGGGTCTACCAGCGCGGCGGCAAGCTCATGTACCTGGGCGGCAACGGCCTCAACTGCGAGGTGGAGTTCGTGGACGCGGCCACCCTGCGCTTCAAGACGCACATGGCGGGCGAGGGCGGCGCGCTCGGGATGCGCGACCCGGCGAACCCGGAGGTCTACTGGGAGAGCCGCATGCACCGCAGCTACGCCAGCGAAGCGACGCTGCTCGGCGTGGTCACGACAGACGCGGGGATCATGACCGCCGCGCCCTACCGCGTCACGCGCGCCGACCACTGGGTCTACGCGGGGACGGGCCTGCGCGACGGCGACACGTTCGGCGCGCTGAGTCTGCACGAGCGGGTATCGGGCGGGGCGTCGGGCCATGAGACGGACAAGATGAGCGCGTTGTCACCGCCGAATACCGTGCTGCTGGCGAAGGGTCTCAACCCGGACGACGGCGGGGCGGAGATGGTGATGTATGAGACGGACAGCGGCGGGGCGGTCTTCTCCGTGGGGTCCATCACCTGGCCCGCCTGCGTGCTGGTCGACCCCGCCGTGTCGCGCATCACGGCCAACGTCATCAGCCGCTTCCTGGCGTCGTGACGAAGACAGAACCCTTGTGAGGGTCATGCCGAGCGGAGCGAGGCATCTCCTCTGCCAGCGTCTCCAGAGGAGACCCCTCACTGCGTTCGGGGTGACAGTCGAGGGTCATGAGCGATGACACGAGGATAGCCCTATGCCTTCTACCCTTCTCCAGGAGATGACCCGCGAGGAGGCGCGCGCCGTCGCGCCCAATGCCCTGCTCGTCTTCCCGGTCGGGGCCATCGAGCAGCACGGCCCGCACCTGCCCGTCGGGACGGACACCTTCAGCGTCGAGCACATCGCCCACGCGGCGGCGGCCGAGGCGGGCGAGCAGATTCCCGTCGTCGTCGCGCCGACGCTGCCCTTCGGCTCGTCGCACCACCACCTGCCCTTCGGCGGCACGATGTCGCTGAGCACCGAGACCTACTACCGCGTCGTCTACGAGCTGGCCGAGTCGCTCATCGGCGGCGGCTTCCAGCGCCTGTTCATCGTCAACGGCCACGGCGGCAACCAGGAGTTGATACAACTCGTGGCGCGCGACCTGGCGCTCAAGCACGAGGCGCACCTGGCGGCCGGCTCGTACTGGACCATCGCCTGGGGCGATCTGGTCGAGGCGGCGCGCGACATGCCGGGCGGCCTGCCGGGCCACGCGGGCATCTACGAGACGTCGCAAATCCTGGCCTTGCGGCCCGAACTCGTCAAGGAGCCACGTCCCCACCGCGACCTCGGCGCCGTGCCGTCGCGCAGCGGGGCGGCGGCCTACCGCGCCGAGAGCCACGGCTCGTGGCAGCGCATGAACG
Source organism: uncultured Anaerolineales bacterium (assembly GCA_964557745.1). Taxonomy (GTDB): domain Bacteria; phylum Chloroflexota; class Anaerolineae; order Epilineales; family JAHCIE01; genus JAHCIE01. The sequence continues at coordinate 12,360 of CAZLBQ010000038.1, read as the reverse complement.
GCTTCACCGACAGCCCCGACCGCGCCGACGCCGCTCAGGGCCAGACCTACCTGGCGGTCGTGGCCCGCGCCGTCGCCCGCGCCCTGGTCGACTTCTACCGCGCCACGGGAGGCGGGGTATGAGAATCACGCGCATTGAGACCATCCCGGTCGACGTGCCGATTAACCCCCGGCTGGCGATCCGCGGCGGGCGTGGCGCGCACACCGTCTCGCCGTTCCTGTTCGTCAAGGTCCACACCGACGAGGGGCTGGTGGGGCTGGGCGAAGTGTCATGCACGCCCATCTGGAGCGGCGAGGACCAGGTCACGGCGGCGCACTTCATCGAGACGCTCCTCGCGCCGGCGCTGGTGGGCGAGGACCCGACCGAGGTCGAGCGGCTGACGGCCAAGCTGCGGTACGGCGTCGCCAACAACCCGTTCACCAAAGCCGCGCTGGAGATGGCGCTGTGGGACATTCTGGGTAAGGCGGTCGGGCTGCCCGTCTACCGCCTGCTGGGTGGGCCGGTGCGCGACTTTGTGCCGACGAAGTTCTCCATCTCCGGCCAGGCGCCGGAGCGCGCCGCCGAGATCGCCGCCTGGGCCGTGGCGCAGGGCTTTCGGACGATGAAGGTCAAGGTGGGCATCGAGCCGGAGGCCGACGTGGCGCGGGTGCGGGCGGTGCGGGCGGCCATCGGCCCCGAGGTGCGGCTGGGCGTCGACGCCAACGGCGGCTGGTCGCCCCGCGTCGCCATCCAGACCATACGCCGCCTGTACGACTCTAACATCTACTTCGCCGAGCAGCCCGTGCCCGCGCTGGACGTCGCCTGGCTGGCCGATGTGCGCCGCAACGTTGCGGTGCCCGTCATGGCCGACGAGAGCGTCTACACTCTCCAGGACGCGATGGCGGTGGTGCGCGCCGAGGCCGCCGACGTGCTGTCGATCTACATCGGCAAGGGCGGCGGCATCGGGCCAGCGCGCAAGGTGGCGGCGGTCGCCGAGGCGGCGGGGCTGACGTGTACCATCGGCAGCAACTTGGAGATGGGCGTGGCGAGCGCGGCCATGATCCACGTGGCGATGGCGACGCCGGGCATCGGGGCCGAGGAGTTCCCGTGCGACATCCTCAGCACGTTCTTCTACGAGGCCGACCTGCTCGCCGAGCCGCTGCCGATTAAAGCGGGCGAGGCGCGGCCCCCGGAGCGGCCGGGCCTGGGCGTGGCGCTGGACGAGGACAAGGTGGAGTTCTATCGGGTGAAGAAATAGTCGCGCTGGGTAGCGGAGTCGAGGGTTGACCGGGCGGGAATCCATCGGCATAATGGAGACTACGAATGTTAGCGCCTGGCTGGGGGTGGTCCCTGGCTGGGCCACGCCAGAGGCCGGAGGCAACACCATGGCCGGTAAGCGAGTGCCCCTTACCCCCGTCGATAGTGTCTGGTTCCGCATGGACCGCCCGGTCAACCACGTTATGGTGACCAGCGTCGTGCTGCTGGGGACGCCCGTCGACTTCCAACGTGTGAAAGAGGTCTTTGAAGAGCGTCTCCTCGTCTTTGACCGTTTCCGCTCCCGCGTCGTCGAGCATATGCTGCCGACGCCGACGCTGTACTGGGAGCCGGACCCCCACTTCGACATCGACAACCACATCCACCACGTCGCCCTGCCCAGCGCCGGGACCAAGCAGGACCTGCTGGAGCTGGTGAGCGACCTGGCGACGGTGTCTATCGACTACGACCGCCCGCTGTGGCAGGTCCATGTCGTGGACAACGTTGAAGGCGGGAGCGCCGTCGTGACGCGCTTCCACCACTGCATCGCCGATGGCACAGCCATGATGGCCGTCAGCAGCCGTCTGCTCGACGCGACGCCCCAAGGGGCGCCGGCTCTCCCCGCGCTGCGCAAGAAGGCGAAGCGGGGCGGCTTCCTCGACGCCATGTTCCACCCGCGCCGCACCCTCGCCAACTCGACCCACGCCGTCACCGAGTTGATGCACGAGGGCGTCGAGGTCGTGACCCACCCGACCGAGACGTTGGAGAAATTGCAGTTGACGGCCGAGGGCGTGGGGATCGCCGCTCTCACCGCCGTCAAGACCCCCGACCCGACGACGCCCCTGCGGGGCCACCTGAGCGGCAAGCAGCGCGTGTCTTTCTCCGACCCGGTGCCACTGGACGACGTCAAGGCGATTGGCAAGGCGGCGGGCGCAACGGTCAACGACGTCCTGGTGGCGGCGATGGCCGGGGCGTTGCGCCACTACCTGGTCGAACACGGCGCGAACGTGAGCGGCATGACCATTCGCGCCGTCGTGCCCATGGACCTGCGGCCCGCCGAGAAGGCGTTCGAGTTGGGTAACGCCTTCGGGCTGGTCTTCCTCGATCTGCCGGTCAACGAAGCCGAGCCGCCCAAGCGGCTGCGCGCCACCAAGCGGGCCATGGACCGCATCAAGCGCTCGCCCGAGGCGGCGGTGCTGCTCAACATCATGGCCATCATGGGCCGCACGCCCAAGCAGACTGAAGACCTAGTGTCCAACCTGTTTGCCAGCAAGGCGACCATGGTGCTGACCAACGTGGCCGGGCCGAAAGAGCAGCTCTACATGGCGGGCGCGCCGATTGAGAACATCGTCTTCTGGGTTCCCCATCCAGTTGATATGAGCATGGGCGTGAGCATCTTTAGCTACAAGGGCGCGGTCACGCTCGGCGTCATCACCGACGCCGGGGCTGTGCCGAACCCGGAGGTTATCACCGACCGCTTCAGCGTCGAGTTCGAGAAGATGAAGGCGCTGGTCCATCGGCACGCCCTTGCCGCGCCGGCTGAGGCCACGCCGACCGCCGAGGCCAGGCCCACCGCGCAGGTCGTGACGAAGCGCTGCGCCGCGACGACCAAGAGCGGCGCGCCGTGCCGGAATAAGGCTCTGCCCGGCTCGGACTACTGCCGCGTCCACCAGCCCAAAGCGTAACCACCAACTCCCTACAACACGCCGCGCGCCGGACAAGAGGTCTGTGCCTCTTGTCCGGCGCGCGGCCTAGTGCTAGGTCAGCACTCTCATGTCTCCACCCTTGGGCTTACCTGCCTCTTAGCCGGTCGCTCTTCGTCAGGAGAGGCAGGAAGATCGAGTACCTCATGGGGCGGATGTAGATACTGGCTGCCATCGCCGAGTTGCTCAATACGGGATCAGGATTGTCTGACGTAATGGAGGTTTCGAGGCGTGCGGTTGTCCCAGGCACAGCCGTGGGGAGAATTCTAACGGCCACCTGTATCTCCTGGGTGGCCGAAGCCGGCACATCGCCGATTTGCCAGGCGACACTCGATCCCGTATCGAAGAGCGGAGACCCGTGGCCGTCGGACACAAACTCCACTTCGGCCGGGAGGTCAAGGCCCACTGTCACACCCGTTGCTGGCTGGGAACTGAGATTGGCAAGCCGCAGCCGCACTCCAATCGTCTCGCCGGGCGCCGCTTCGGAGGGCGTGTCAAGACCGATACTCAAATCGATCCTGGCTCGGGGAGGCGCTGCCATACTGAACTGCACTGTCTGTTGACGGCTGAAAGAGACGCCCTGATAGGTCCCGCTGGCCGATACGACGACCTGATAGCCGCCCGCCTCCGTCAAGTCGGTGAACGAGTAGGCATATAATCCATCATTGCTGGCGTCGTCACCATGCCCGCCATCGTCCCGCAGCGCGACCGTCGTGGCCGAACCACTCGGCCTCACGAGGCGGGCGGTGACGGAGGCGCCGGTCACGGGACCGGCGCCAAGCAAGAGCGCCCCGACGCTGACAGCATCGCCAACGGTATAAGCCGGCCGATCGACGCCGGCATAGAACACGATATCCCCGTCCTGCGGGGTGAGGGATTTGCCCGCGCTGGCCAGGAGGTGGATCGCGCCGAGGATAAGGTCGCCCGCGCTCCGCTTACCGGGTGTGAGATTGGCTTGCAGGAAGGCATGCTCGGGTGTCTGGGTGCGTAATTCATAGCTGCCCGCGGGCAAGTTAGGGCCTCTGAACGCGATGTAGCTCAGCTGGTCACCTTCGAAAGGCGGCCGGCCCCCCACGCGTCCCCAGCCATCGAATGGGAATTGATAGACGCCAGCGACCGGCACACTGTTCGAGCCGAAGCGAAGCGCATAGTCCGCGCTATTTGGGGTACCCAGCGCCGTCGGCTTGGCGATCTGGATATTGCCTAGCTCGAACGAAGGCGTGGTGTTCAGGCTGAGGGGCGCATCCGCTGTCGGCCAGACCACCATCCCAGCCATCAACGTGTGGCCGACGCGACGTTGCGTCACGTCAGAATGCGATGGGTCGTGGTTGGCCGGGAAGCCGTCGGCGGCATCCATGTCGGTGGCAAGCCAGGTCCAGGCATTGGGGAAGTAGGCGCTCTCGGATCGGACGGCCATGTCACGCGTGTTAGCGATGTTGAGGAGGGGGACGCGTTGGGGCGCGCGCGCGGCAATGGTGAGCAGGTCAGGCGGGAGGGTTAGCTTGAACGAGCGATAGCCACTCAGTCCGGCTTGCCCTGAGCAACCGGGGCACCACCCTCGCACCGGGCTGTCCAGGGGGATGATGCTGTGAATGCGGCGGCGGAGTGGCTCCGTTGCACCCATATTGCCGGCCCAGAATGCCCCAATTACGCCCCCCTGACTATGGCCGATCAAGTCAAACCGCGCATCCGGGTACGTGTCCATGATGCGGTCCAGATGGGCCATCGCGCGCTGGAAGTCGGTCACTGTGGCAGTGCAGTTCAGGTTCAGCAGCGCGGCATCGTGGCGGCCCAGGCAGGTGTCCCCATTGGTGTGCTGGGGACGACGGAAACAACTCGGCTCCTTGCCAGGATCGTGGACATCGTCGATGCTACAGAGTTGGCCGGCTGCGTACTGACCCGTATAGCTAAAGTATTTGAAGTCTCCCCAGCGTAAACCGAGACGTTGTCCCACGAGGGCGCTCTCTGGTGTCCCAGCCTCTCCCACTAGATACCGCACGAGGGCCTTCGGGCCGTCCTCCCACATCTTCCAGGGTTGATAGGCCTCCCCCCAGGTCCATGTGCCTAGCGTCAGGTAGCCCAGACCGCCGTAGCCGCCAATGATAATCACTTTCCGCTGCCACCAATCGAACGTCAACGAGGCCGCCCCTGTACTATGCATGTACTCGACAAGCACCTCGTGGTCGCCCGCGCTCATATCCTTAGCCGCCTGGTAATCCCAGATCGGGCGATCGTTCATCTCATCCAGCACGAGTTGACCATCGACTTTGACACGCACGCCATGCTGGGCCTGCGCCGAGAAAAAGTAGCGAGCCTGGTCAAAGTGGATGGTGCGGTGGAACCGCGCAGAGAAATTATCAGCGTTGACGGAACCCGAAAACACGCTGGGGGCTCCGTTCCCCCAGTCAAAATCCAGCTGGTCATAACAGCCGCGTCCGCTCACCGCGCCAGAGAGGTCGCGCGTGTTGAAAAACTCGGCCGCCCAATGATTAGCGGTGCATGTCGTTTGCGGCCGGGTCAACACGAAGTTAACGCCCGATCGGTCGGGCGGACCGTTTACGCTCTGCCCTGCCGGACTGGTATAGTTGGTCTTTCTAGCGCTCACGGTATAGGCTCCCGTAGGTACGGTCAGGACATAACGGCCGTCACTGCCGGTAAGAGCCGATACCGTCGTTGCCCCACTAGCCGTAACAGTCGCGTCGGGGACAGGCGCTCCCGCGTCATCGGTGACTTGTCCTGTAATGCTGTATGTCTGGGGCGCCGCTGGCGTTACCGTGACGTCCAGGTACATATTCGGACCGAAGGACGTGTTCGCGTGCTTGAGCACCCACTGAGTACGATAAGTTCCCGGCGTAGTGAGGGCCATCAGGCCGATCGTGAACCGCCGGCTGCTACCTGGTGGGACGTCCTCCCCTACCTCCTGGCGAGGATTGGCGCCTAACGGGTTTTGTAGATTGGCAAGGTAGTAGTTGTCGCTCTGGCGCCAGGTGGTGGCGCCCGTGTTCCGGACTTCAAAGTAAATCTGGAACGACTGACCCACCTGGACGGTGGGGTAGGCCGACTGGCTGACGAACTGGGCATCATCCGTCATGGGGCGCGCGAGAGCGAAGTCCACTCCGCTCTGGCTGGGCGGGAGCGTAACCTGGCGGTTACCGGAACTACTATAGCCCGCCTTGCTGGCGCTCACCGTGTAGACCCCTGGTGGAAGGGCGCCAGCCGTGTAATAGCCATTGCTGTCGGTCGACTGTTGAGATAGGGCGGTACCACTGTTAGCGACAACCGCTGCCCCACTCAGCGGCGCGCCCGTATCGTCTGTGACTCGGCCGCTGATGGAATACGTCGGGGCGCATGCCCCGATGTCCACCCCAAAGCGTCCGCCCCAGATGGCGCGATACCCTCCCGGATTCGTGACGACAATATCGTATGTGCCAGCCGCCAGCCCATTGGGGACGACGAACGCGATCTGGTTGACGCTCAGGGTAGTGACCTGCGCGGCGCGGCAGTTTGTTCCCTGGCAGACATCCACCGTCGCTCCACTGGCAAAGTTATTGCCAAAAATGGTAATCTGAGAGGCGACGTGGCCGCAGTCCTGACTCAGCCCACTGATAGAAGGCTGGCACGAGGCAGAGCCGATCAGTTCATACAGCGCCTGGACGACAATATTCGGAAAGTCGGCGCTATGAAACGCTCGCCCACCTGTGCCATTGGCGAGGTCATTGGCGAGCACCCAGACCCGGTCGTAATTCGCCTGGTCACATTCAGTGACGTCGTTGGTGCCAATCACGGGCGAGACGACGACACCATGACTCCGCGCTGCCTGGATGGCCTCGGTAATCGCGTTGCGATCGGGCCCTGGATCTTCGCACGGACAGCCGTCATCCGGCCCTTCATCCGACATAGGAATGATGAGCCGTGTGGCGCCGCTGCGCCACGCAAAGCGATTGGCCAGATCATACACGGCCGGTCCCCAGTCCTCGAAATGATTGACGTGGCCGCCAGGGAAGAGACCGGCGACCGTCTGCGCGGCACAGGCGCGCGCGTCGGTAATCGCCAGGATGCGGTAGCTGACGTTGACGCCTCGGCCCTGCAGGGCTGTGATAACCTGGTCGATGCGTTGACAGAGGGCATCGAACTCGTCGTTCATGGACCCTGACGTGTCCATGGCAAAGACAACGTCCACCGAACCGCCAGGGCAAGCGAGTGGCGGGCTGACAACGACCTCGACTACCAGATCATCGAAGTTGTTGTCTGTTCCGGCTTCCCAACTGATGCGCGTCGTGTTGCCGGTGGTGGTCACATGCGCCCGCGTGGAGTCGAGGGAGGAATACTCCGACCCGGCACAGGCGCCGCCAGGGCGCAGGTAGAACTCCACTTCGTCACCTTGATTGTAGTAACCAAGATTGGACGTGGCGAATGGGGCAGCCCAAGACATGGTGATAGGCAGGCGCCCCGGATTTTTCAGGCCGAACTCTCCCGAACAGCTTGTGGTCGCACTGATCCAGCGCACCTGGACCAGGCCGGTGGAAGGAATGTGAATCACCTGAGGGGGATTGCACGGATTGGGGATGGGTTGGACGGTGCGAATCACAGGGCCATAGAGCGGCTGGCCGGCGAAGCCCCAACCACAGACATCAATCCGCGTCTCGACCAGGATATCTTGCCCAACATAGGCGTTCAGGAGGCTCTGGTCGCCCGCGGGGTTAACACTTGTCCCGTCACACAGAGCAATGGGATAGGACGAACAGCCATCAATCACCTGCTGGTAAGGACCCAGGCGGCCTCGGTAGTAGACAGGGGGACCGGGGTCAGGCGGCGGTGGAAAGACATAGACATTCTGCGCTGAGCACTCGGAGGGCGAGCCGTTGCACTCGATCTCCTTATAATGGATGACATAGGCTCCTTCTTGGAGAGAGTTGATTGTCACATCGAAGGACCAGGATGTGACCGACCAGATACACATCCGTCCGCAGCCGGTAGGATTGGCGTAGATATTGATGGCGTCACCCTGGACGTCGTAGTGGCTATACTCGGGGGTACAGGTAGAGGGCGCTGTCCCGGAGACGCGGATGGTGACAGGCTGGCCTTGCGTCGGTAAGGGCGTCAGAACCTGGATGGTGAGATCGGAGGACCCGCAGGCGAGGTTGGGGCTTTGTTGGGGCGTCCACTTGATGGCGTCGAACTTAATTGTCTTGCGATAACGCTGGCCGTTTGACGTGTAAAACCAGTCGGGCGTGACATCCCTGAGCCGGACATACGCGTTGGCCGGGTCAAAAGCATAGACGCCAAGTGAAACCCAGCCACTCTGGTTATTTTGATCCTGCTCGACGACCACCAAGTCGCCGTTAGCTGTGTGAATCTCATACTGGGCGCGGGTCGTGTCGGGCCGCGTGGTGTTGATGGAGGGAATGAAAGCAAATACCTCATATTGGCCAGCCGAGGGTAGACTGGGTGTCCACACACCGTAATTGTTGGCATCCGTCCCCGACCATGTCTCGCCGGTGTAGGTCCACCAGGCCTGACCGTTATACGGCGACCCCGCCGTCGCCTGGTGCCAGCCACTCGCAGGGCCACCCCGGCTGAAGCCTGAGTCACGGTCATCGACGATGATGTCATTGCTTATCCCTAGCGGTGAGCGCGGCGGAGACATAGGGGGCCACGAGATAGAGAGCGCCCCGCTGACCAGGCCGTTGGGATTGGCGTCTACAGAGGCGATTGGGATGGGCCAGGTGACGCCGGCGATAAATCCCAGGCCGAGGGCAAGGCACAGCATAGCAATCAGTCGAGGCGGACAGAATAAGCGGACCGCGTTCATTGTATCCCCCGATTTAAGAATGAGTTGGTGAGAAACAAAAAGAGGCCCTTTCCTGGCTAGGATCCCTAGCGGAAAAGGCCTGAAACGATACCGCCGTTTAGCCGGTGCATAGCGGTGCAACTTTCATTCAGCGTTGAGCTATGTCAACGAGTCGTCGGCTGGACGTCGTCGGCGTTGCACGATTATCACGTAGTCTATCATACCGCCTTCATTTTGTCAATGTCAGAACGCTCTCGCTCTCTCAATTATGGTCGTAATAAATCTCACACTTTTGCATCTGTCGAAATAGTGAGTACAATTGCGCGTTAGCGTCTCGTAATCGGCGTACGTCCCAATGGCTGACTTGCCGTTCCAAGGAGAACAACCCCCTATGCCTCGAGTCTTCCGTCGCCATGTATTTGCTATCGCGGCCCTGCTGATGCTCGTCCTCCTGAGTGGGAGCGCAGCCCAAGCGGGCCCCGCCTCCCAGGGCCAGGGGAACGGGCCGGCTATCAAGTTGAAGGCCGCCCAGTTTGCCCCGACCCGCGGGGAAGCGCCTAACATTCCCCCCGGTTTGACGATTCGTGAGTATGCGCAGGGACAACGCGGCTACTACATTGTCCAGTTCGCGGGTCCCGTCGAGCAGACCTGGAAGGACGACGTGGCCGCGGCCGGCGCCGAAATCCTCGACTACATTCCGGAGTTCGCGTTCAAGGTGCGGATGAACCCGGCCCAGGCGCGCCAGGTGGAGAGCCTGGGTAGCGTGGCATGGGTCGGCCTCTTCCACCCCGCCTACAAGCTCAGCCCCAACCTGGTGCGCGACGGCACCCATCTCTACAAGGTCCGGGTGGAGCGCGGCGCTGACATGGGGCAGACCATCGCCGCGATGGCGCAGAGCGGCGCGGCAGTGACACGGCCCGGCGGTGACATCCTCATGGTCGCGGCGGACGGGGCGCAACTTGACGCCATCGCCCAGGTGCTCGACGTCGCCTGGGTCGAGAACTTCCTCCTGCCCCAGAAGCACAATGAGTACGGCGGGGGCGCCATTATTGGGGCCAGCACGGCGAACGCCAGCGGCTACAATGGCAGCAGCCAGATCGCGGCCGTTGCTGACACAGGCCTAGACACCGGCGTTGCGCCCATTGCTCACCCGGACCTCACCAGCGCCGTGAACGCGATCTACAACTGGCCGGGCACGACGGATAGCTGCTTCCAGCGGATTACGGACGACGGCGCGCAGGACGTCGACAGCGGGCACGGCACCCACGTCGCCGGCTCGGTGGTCGGGCGCGGCGACGCGACGGGGCGCGGCAAGGGCGTCGCGCCGGCCGCGCAACTCGTGTTCCAGGCGACCGAGAACTGGGTAACGACGTCCAGTCTGTGCAAGAGCCTCTACGGTTACCAGGACGGCTACTACCTGACGGGTCTCCCGGCCGACCTGCGCACCCTCTTCCAGCAGGCCTACACCGCCGGGGCGCGCGTCCACTCCAACTCGTGGGGCAGCGCGGCGGCGGGCGACTACACGGTCAACAGCGCCAACGCCGACGACTTCATCTGGACCCACCGCGACATGACCATCACGTTCTCGGCGGGCAACGAGGGCGCGGACGCCAACAACGACGGCGTCGTGGACAACGACTCGATTGGCTCGCCCGCGACGGCCAAGAACGTCATCACCGTCGGCGCCAGCGAGAACAACCGTCAGGGCAATTACCAGTGCGACACGGGCCTTACCTATACCTCCCACGATACAGCGTATCAGAGTGGGAAGACGTGCAGCACGATGAGCGGGCAGAACTTGCTGGGCACGCCGGGCCAGCGCTGGGGGTTCACGACGAACCCACTCAAGGACGACCTGACGGCCGGTAATCAGGAGCAGATGGCCGCGTTCTCCAGCCGCGGCCCCACCGACGACGGGCGCATCAAGCCCGACATCGTCGCCCCTGGCACGTGGATCCTCTCCACTTACTCGACCATGTACCGCGAGGGCTACAGCGCCTCGCCCAATCCCCGCAACAACGCCTGGCAGTCTGACGGCTGGGGCATCCCGGTCAACGGCTTCTACAAGTACTTCGGCGGCACGTCTATGTCGAACCCCATCGCGGCGGGCGGCGCGACCGTCGTGCGTGACTACTACAACAAGCGCTGGGGTGTCAACGCCAGCGCGGCCCTCGTCAAGGCGACGCTCATCAACTCGGCGGTGGACCTGCTGGACGAGAACAATGACGGCAGCGACGACAACGACTATCCCATCCCCAACGTCCACGAGGGCTGGGGCCGCATCAATCTGGCAGCCGCGACCGACGGCGCGAGCCTGTTCGTCGAGCCGACGACGGGGCTAACCACGAACGCCGGCCAGGTGTACAACACGACGGTGGCGGCCAGCGGCGCGCTCAAGATCACGCTCGTGTGGAGCGACTACGCCTCGACCGACACGGCGACCAAGAACCTTGTCAACGACCTGGATCTGAAGGTCACATCGCCGAGCGGCACGGTCTACCAGGGCAACGTGTTTAGCGGCGGCTGGTCGCAGACCGGCGGCAGCGCCGACCGCAAGAACAATGTCGAGAAAGATTACATCTCGGCGGCGGCGGCGGGCACATGGACCATCACTGTCAAGGGCTTCAACGTGCCCAACGGCCCGCAGCCGTTCGCGCTGGTGGTGGACGGCGCGACGGCGCTGGCCGACACCACGCCCGCCGTGCCCGCCGCGCCGAGCAGCCTGACGGCGACGGCCATCTCGCGCACCCAGATCAACCTGGCCTGGACCGACAACGCCAACAACGAGACGGGCTTCAAGATTGAGCGCTGCTCCGGCTCGAACTGCACCAACTTCGTGCAGGTGGCGACGGTGGGGGCGAACGTGACGTCGTACAGCAACACGGGGTTGACGCGCAACACTACGTATCGCTACCGGGTGCGTGCCACCAACGGGAGTGGCGACTCGGCCTACTCCAACATCGCCAGCGCGAAGACGCTGCGGTAGACGGGGAGGGGATTGGAGATTAGGGATTAGGGATTGGAGATTCCAGTCCCAATCTCTAACCTCCAATCCCTAACCTCTAGTCTCTCTCACGGTCCCTTCAGCGCCGCGGCCAGCACTCGCTGGGCCAGCGGCGCTGCGACTTGGGAACCTTCGCCGCCATTCTCCACCAGCACTGAAACCGCATAGCGGGGTTCGTCCAGCGGGGCGACGCCCAGGAACCAGGCGTGGGGTGGGGTGGCCTGGCCGGTCTCGGCGGTGCCGGTTTTGCCGCCCACGGCGTAGCCCTGGACCTTTGCACCAGAGGCGTAACCGTTCTCGACGGCGACACGCATGGCTTCGCGCACCTGGGCCGCGCTGTCGGGGCGGATGGGGGATGCCAGGACGCCGCTATCGGGGCCGCGCAGGACGCGCCCCTCGGCGTCCTTAATGGCGAGGAGGAGGTGCGGGCGCGGGGTGCGGCCGTCGTTGGCGACGGTTGCGCCGAGGCTTGCCATGTGTAGCGGGGTTTGCAGTAGCTCGCCCTGGCCGAAGCCGGTCGAGGCCAGCAGCACCGGGTTGGTGAGCGGGTTGCGCGACAGCTGCGCCTTCGCGACGGGGATCTCTAGCGGCAGGCTGGACGACGCCTGGAAGGCGTTGGCGTACTGGGT
>CAZLBQ010000037.1:0-20727 GCA_964557745.1 uncultured Anaerolineales bacterium | reverse complement strand
CCCCACGCCGCGGCGCGGCGACTCGTGATCGAACAGGATGCCCGAACAGGCGCAGAGGTCGTAAATCTAGCGGTAGTTGACGGTGATCCAGTGACCGTAGGCCTTGGCCACGCCCTACGGGCTACGCGGGTAGAAGGGCGTCTTCTCGTTCTGGGGCACCGCCTGGACCTTGCCGAACATCTCCGACGACGAGGCCTGGTAGAACCGAATGTCCGTATCGATCATGCGGATGGCGTCCAGGATGCGCGTGACACCCAGCGCCGTCGCCTCCCCCGTGAACACCGGCTGCGTCCACGAGGTCGGGACGTAGCTCTGCGCCGCCAGGTTGTACACCTCCTGGGGCCGATACTCGCGCAGGATCGCCATGAGCGAGACCTCGTCCATCAGGTCGCCGGGGACGAGGGTCAATTGCTCCTGGATGTGGTGGATGCGGTCAAAGTTCAGGGTGCTCGTGCGCCGGACCATACCAATGACTTCGTAACCCTGTTCCAGCAGAAACTCGGCCAGGTACGAGCCATCTTGGCCGGTGATGCCGGTAATCAAGGCGCGTTTACGCTTCGCCACGTCAAACTTCCTTCCTGATTCGTGAAACGTGACAGGTGAAGCACGCTTCACGTTTCCCGTTTCCCGTTTCACTCGTCACGCCTCACGTTTCACGTTTCACTCGTCACGTTATCCCGTGCGACTTCCTGCCGCCAGTAGTCGAGAATATCCCTCAGGCTTTGCTCAAAGGGAATAGTGGGCCGCCAGCCCGTGGCTGCCCGCAGCCGCGAGGCGTCACACACCGTGATGGGCACCTCGATGGGGCGGAACCGCGTCGGGTCGACCTCAACCTCAATCGGCGTCTTGCTCAAGGCCACCAGGCCGTCCAGCATACTCTGGACCGAGCGCATCACCCCCGACCCGACATTGTACACCTCACCCGGCTGACCGCGCTCGATGACCAGCCAGTAGGCGCGCACGACGTCGCGCACATCCGTATAGTCGCGGAAGCTGGACAGATTGCCCACGCGCAGCACCGGCTCGCGGCGGCCGGCCTCAATCTCAGCGATCTGCCGTGCCCAGTCAGCGGTGACGAAGTCGGGGCGCTGGCGCGGGCCGATGTGCGGAAAGGGGCGCACCCGAATCGCGGCCACGCCGTGGCTCAGGTGGTACTGGAGGCCGAGCATGTCCTGGGCGATCTTGCTGACGGCGTACGGGCTGACCGGGCGAAAGGGCGTGTCCTCGTCGACAGGGACATCTTCAGGGCGAATGATGCCATACTCGGTCTCGGAGCCGACCACCAGGATTCGCGTCGACCACTCCAACTCAGCTAGCGTCGCCAACAGGTTGACCTGCATGCGGATGTTGGTTTCGAGGGTATCCCACGGGTCACGCCAGGAGAGCGGCACCGCCGCCTGGGCCGCCAGGTGAAAGATGACATCCGGCGCGGCGACACGCAACAAGGCAGCGACCGTGTTGCGGTCGCGCAGGTCGCCCGTCAGGAGGCGGATCTTGGGCGATAGCGGCGGCGCATTCGCGTCTGGCGCGACGCCCCAAACCTGACAGTCGGTATGAGCCACGAGATAGTCGGCCAGGTGGCTGCCGACAAAGCCGCTGATGCCGGTGATTAAGGCGCGCAAAACCGCCCCCTTTCGGGCAAACTATACCCGAAAGGGGGCTAAAAGGCAAGACCCATGCAGAGCCTGCTTCGAGCAGGCTTCGCACCCCTAGCCCGCTGCTTCAGCGGCGGGCGACCGAGCCGACGTGTTGAGCCTCAACTCGCCGCCACGTTGACCGCGTCCACCAGCCCGGCCTCGCGGGCCAGCAGGTCGGCCTTGTCCGTGCGCTCCCAGGGCGCGTCGATGTCGGTGCGGCCAAAGTGGCCGTAGGCCGCCGTCGCCTTATAGATCGGGCGGCGCAGGTTCAGGTCGCGGATAATCGCGCCGGGCCGCAGGTCGAAGTGGGCGTGGATGAGATCCTCAATCGTCGCCTCGGGCACTTTAGCCGTGCCGAACGTCTCGAACGTGATAGACACCGGCTTGGCCACGCCGATGGCGTAGGCGATCTGGACCTCAAAGCGGTCGGCCAGCCCGGCGGCGACGACGTTCTTGGCGACGTAGCGCGCAGCGTAGGCCGCCGAGCGGTCCACCTTCGTCGGGTCCTTGCCGGAGAAGGCCCCGCCGCCGTGGCGGGCCATGCCGCCGTACGTGTCAGCGATGATCTTGCGCCCGGTGACGCCCGAGTCGCCCATCGGCCCGCCCGTTACAAAGCGGCCGGTCGGGTTGATGAAGTAGCGCGTGTTCTTGTCCAGCAGGTTAGCCGGGATGACAGGCTTGACGACGTGCTGGATGACGGCGTCGGCCAGCGCGTTGTGGGCGATGTCCGGGCTGTGCTGCGTCGAGACGACGACGGTATCGACGCGGACCGGCTGGCCGTAGCGATACTCGATGGTCACCTGCGACTTGCCGTCGGGGCGGAGGAAGTCAAGTTCGCCGCTCTTGCGCGTCGCGGCCAGGCGGCGCGTGATATTGTGGGCCAGGTAGATGGGCAGCGGCATCAGGGTGTCCGTCTCGTGGCAGGCGAAGCCGAACATCATGCCCTGGTCGCCCGCGCCGACGGCCTCGATCTGCTCGTCGGTCATCTCGCCCGTCTTGGCCTCGAGCGCCTTATCGACGCCCAGTGCGATGTCCGCCGACTGCTCGTGGATCGACGTGACCACCGAACACGTGTGGTAGTCGAAGCCGTAGTCGGCATGGGTGTAGCCAATGTCACGCACGGTGTTGCGAATGATGGTCGGGATGTCGGCGTAGGTACTGGTCGTGACCTCGCCAATGACCATCACAATGCCCGTCGTGGTCGCCGTCTCGCACGCGACGCGGGCGTCGGGGTCGTCGGCGATGAGCGCGTCGAGGATGGCGTCGGAGACCTGGTCACACAGCTTGTCAGGGTGCCCCTCAGTCACCGACTCGGACGTGAACACGAAGTGCGGCGAAGACATGAAAGAGTTGGTCATGGTTCCTCTGTTGAGTGCTGAGTACTGAGTACTGAGTGCTGAGTGCCTTGTCGGGACTGCCAACTCAGCACTCAGCACTCGCCACTCGGCACTGCTACGTGCCTTCTTGCCAGCTGGCCAGGTAGCGGGCCTGTTCAGGGGTCAGGGTGTCGATCTGGACGCCCATGGCGTTCAGCTTGAGGCGGGCGATTTCCTTGTCAATCTCGACTGGGACGCGGTAGACGGCGGGCTTGAGGTTGGCGGCGTTGCGCTTCATGTACTCGGCGGACAGCGCCTGGTTGGCGAAGCTCATGTCCATGACGCTGGCCGGGTGGCCTTCCGCCGTCGCCAGGTTGACGAGGCGGCCTTCGCCCAGGACGTTGATGCGGCGGCCGTCCTGGAGAACGTACTGCTGGATAAACTGGCGCGGCTGCCGGACCTCGACGGCCATCTCTTCCAGCGCCGGCAGGTTCAGCTCGACGTTGAAGTGGCCGGAGTTGCACAGCACGGCCCCATCCTTCATCACCGCGTAGTGTTGGGTGTCGATAACGTGGATGTCGCCCGTCGAGGTGACGAACACGTCGCCCTCGCGCGCCGCGTCGAGCATGGGCATGACGCGGAAGCCGTCCATCACCGCTTCGAGGGCCTTCATCGGGTCGATCTCGGTGATGATAACGTTGGCCCCCATCCCCCGCGCCCGGCTGGCGATGCCGCGGCTGCACCAGCCGTAGCCGCCCACCACGACGACGCGGCCGGCCAGCAGCAGGTTCGTGGCGCGGATGATACCGTCGATGGTCGACTGACCGGTGCCGTAGCGGTTGTCAAACAGGTGCTTGGTATCGGCCTCGTTGACGGCCACCACGGGGTACTTGAGCGCGCCGTCCTCGGCCATCGCGCGGAGGCGGATGACGCCCGTCGTCGTCTCCTCGGTGCCGCCGATGATGCCCGATAGCAGCTCGGTGCGCTTCTGATGGAGGACCGTCAGCAGATCGGCGCCGTCGTCCATCGTCATGTGGGGCTGGGCGTCGAGGACGGACATGATGTGGCTATAGTACGTCTCGTTGTCCTCGCCCTTGATGGCGAAGGTCGGGATACCGTACTCGGCGACGAGGGCAGCGGCAGTGTCATCCTGCGTCGACAGCGGGTTAGACGCGCACAGGTAGACCTCGGCCCCGCCCGCCTTGAGGGTGATGGCGAGGTTGGCCGTCTCGGTGGTCACATGCAGACAGGCCGCCAGGCGCAGGCCGGCCAGCGGCTTCTCTTGCTCGAAGCGCTCGCGGATCAGGCGCAGGACAGGCATCTCCTGGGCGGCCCACTCGATACGCCGCTTACCTTCCTGGGCCAGCCCCAGGTCCTTCACATCGTACTTTTCTACCGTCTGAGTCAGCATTCGTGCTCCTTCTTAGTCAAGTGTTGCGTGTTACGTGTAACGTCAAACGTGAGGCGTGAAACGTGAAATTCGAGCGGACGGTTGTCACGTTTCACGTTTCACGGCTCCCGTCTGACCCCAATTCCTTCCCAGAATGGGCAGACAGTTTGAAACCCCAGCCGCTCATAGGCGCGGATGGCGGCGTCATTGCCCTGCGCAACGTTGAGGACGACATCGCGGACGCCGAGCGCGAAGAGATGCGCCGTGACGGCGCTCGTGCAGGCCTGCGCCAGACCCCGCCCGCGAAACGGGGGCGCGGTGTAGACGTTGCCGACTGCCGCGATCCCCTCGCCTGGCGCGACGAGGTGTGTTCCCGCCGCCGCCGCCAGCCGCCCGTCCACTTCGACGCCGTAGAAGACGCCCTGCTCAACCTGGAACGGCGCGAAGGCGTCGGGCCCTTCCTCGGCGGCGTACAGCGCGTTGAGCGCCGGCAGGTCAGCGGGCGTGATGCGGCGCGGCGAACCGACTGCTGGACCACTCTGATGTCGACTGTCACCCTGAGCGGAGCGGAGGGTCTCGCTTCGCGTCACCCGCGATACGTCGCTGCCCTCGGCCTGACGGCCGCGGTCATCGTCGCTGTCGTCCGCCCCTCGTCCCGTCTCCCCCTTCTCCAGTCTGGACAGGGGCGAGGAACTCCGAAACACCCCCGCGTCCACCGCCATGCGTAGCATGAGCGTCCGCTTCGGCATGTCGTAGAACTCGGTGACGACCGCCTCGTGCGCCAGGTCGCTGCCGAAGAACGGGGCGCGCGGCGCGAAGCCGCCCGCCAGCGTGGCGTGAATACCCGCCGCCGCGCCAAAGGTCAGGCAGCCCGGCGGCGTCAGGCCCTTGAAGACCAGGGTCAGCGCGCTGTCGCGCCCCCCTTCGACGGCCACAGCCCAGGCGCACTGCTCAAATAGCCCCGGCTCCAGGTCGCCCAGCGCATACGCGCCCCACAGCCGGTCGCGGCCGAGGAACGCGCGCAGGCGCTCCTTGTCCGTCGTCGCCTCGACGCGCAACCTCAACTCCCCGCGTACTCCACGCTGTACGGCGCGGCGGCCTGCGCCACATACGCCCAGTGGGTCGCCGCCAACTGCCGGATGTGCAGCAGGTCGTGGGCGACCCAGGCCGCCAGCAAGTCCCCCGCTCGCAGGGTGAAGCCGGCCGGGTGACGGCGCGCCTGGTCCCAGTTCGGAGCCTGGAGCGAGCGCAGCCAGGCCAGCGACGCCTCCCGCTCGCCCAGGAAGGCGGCCAGCGACTCGTCCAGGTCGCGCTCGTTGTAGGCGCGCTGGACGGCCCAGCCCTCCGGGTCAATGGGCGGCCAGTCCTGGCTCGGGTCTTCCAGCGTCAGCCGCAGCCGGACGCGGAAGTCCTCCCGCTCCTCGTCGTAGAGATGGTTGACGATTTCCAGCGCCGACCACTCGCCAGGCGCGGGCCGCCAGCGCGCTTGCTCGGCCGACAGACCCCGCGCCAGCGCCGCGATGGTCTCCGCGCCCCGCGCCAGCCGCGCCGCGTAGTCATTCATCGCCATCACCGCGCTCCTCTCGTCCGTCACCCGCGCGCCGCGAGCCTGTCCCACACCGGTCCGGCGGGGCGGCGCTCGTCGGTGAAGCGCTCGAAGTGGCTGAAGTGCTTGAAATCCTCGTAGCGCGCGTGCATGTCGTCCAGGCTCAGCGTCCGCAGGCGGTCCAGGCTGAAGTCTTCGACAACGAACGAGGCGGCGACGCTCCCGTGCACAATGGCGCGCTTGATGACACCGATGCTCATCGGGCCTTCGTGGCTCGCCATGTAGCCCATGAACCCGCCCGCGAAGGTGTCGCCCGCGCCCGTCGGGTCCTGGATCTTCTCCAGCGGGTAGGCCGGCACGAAGAAGTACGACGAGATGGGGTCCGTCCCGTCGGCGAACATGCTCGCGCCGTACTCGCCGCGCTTGATGATGAGGACGCTCGGCCCCAACTCCAAAATCTTGCGCGCCGCGCGAATGAGGCTGAACGTCTTGCCAAACTGCCGCGTCTCGCCCTCGTTGATGATGATGACGTCAGCGCGCTTGAACGCCTCGGTCAACGCCTCGCGCTTGTAGTCGATCCAGTAGTTCATCGTGTCGAGGACGACCAGCTTAGGCCGGCGCACCTGGTCCAGCACCTCGATTTGCAGTTCCGGGTCGATATTCGCCAGGAAGACGTACTCGCTGTCCTTGTAGTCGTCCGGAATCTCCGGATGGAACGTGGCGAACACGTTTAACTGCGTATCCAACGTTTGCGCCGAATTCATGTCATAGTCGTAGCGACCCGCCCAACGGAAGGTTTTGCCCTCTTCCACCTGGAGACCCCGCGTGTCTATATTGCGCGATTCCAGAAAACGGATGGCTTCCGGCGGAAAGTCGCTCCCAACGACGCCGACGAGGTTAACGCGGTCATACAGGCTAGCCGCCGTTGAGAAGTATGTGGCCGAACCACCCAGCGCGTCCTTGACACGGCCAAAGGGCGTCTGGATACTATCCAGCGCCAACGAACCCACAACAAGAATACTCACAAGCTAGTTCCCCCTTGCATACGTACCATCCTCTGCGTCGATCTCGCACCTCGCCTTTCGCATCGCAATGCGGATATACTCAGTTAGCATAGCTTTCCTCTTTACGCACACGTTAAGCAAATACGGCGACCTCGACGGCCCGCTCCGCAGCTACACTCTTCCGATCTCGCTTGATACGCTCGATTTCATGCAGCGTCTCAGCGGTCATATAACTCTCGCCACAATGAGGACAACTGATAACAGGAACATTCTCAATCACAAGTAAGTCATCACCCTTGCCATAAGCTCGCGTGACACGTCGAATTCGTGCCTCCTCCTGCCCACAATTGTCACACCGCATAGTCACATCTCCTATTCTCACACGAGATACACTGTGATGATGACCAGTTTACCAGTTGGGCTTAACTTAGCGACTACTTCGAGTTCACTCCCTGCCAGTGACAACCCTCGAACGCAGTATTTCCATTCGGCAGTATCTCTATCTCTCTGGCGTTCGACAACCTCACCAGTTAGGACGGTCTGCTCTACGTCATAGATAGACAGGCCATCTTCGTCCATTTCATCGTCGGCATGCAGCGTCATTACGTATTGACGGGAGCGCACCTTTTCGCGCATGCGCAAGAGAACTTGCTCATACACCTAGCACTAATCCTTGGTAGGACTGGACAACACTTCGCCGGGAACGCTCGCCAACTCGCGCCTGTGGTACGTCCACAAACCCAACGCCACGAGGCTGTCGATGCCAGAGGCCAGCGCGCCCTTCCAGAAGTTGGCGGCGGCATTGGCCTGGCTCCAGTCGACCGCGCCCAGCAGCCACTCCAGCAAGCGCGAGGCAGCCTGCGCCCCGCTGACGACGGCGGCGATGAGCGCGATGACCATGACGGCGTACAGGTAGAGGCGGTGGCCGAGGAAGGCGCGCTGGGCAAAGCTGCGGCGGCGCGCGGCGCGCCAGTGGAACCACCACACCGGCAGCGTGACCAGGACGGCGGCCAGCGTGCTGGCGAGCTGCTGGCGGGCAAAGCGGGTCTGGTCGGCCACGAAGTCGCGCGGCGGCGGCGCAGTCGGGTCGGCCGACTTCTCCAGCGGCGCTTGCGGCGGGATGTCGGGCAGGTAGGTACGGAAGGCCAGGCTGAGCGCCGCGTCGGCCAGGCTGAACACGGCAAACAGCAGGATGACGACGCTGACCAGAGAGACGATGTAAAGGTACACGGCCTGCAGGTCGACGGCGAAGCTCTGCACCGGCTCGGAGCGCCGTACCGCCAGGAACACGCCGCCGAGGAGGATGACCGGCACGCCAATCGCCACGGCAATGGCGATGGCCGCCGCGATGCTACCCACGGCGTCCCCGCGCCACGGCCTCCCGCAGGCTCGCCCCGTAGGGCGGCCGACACACGCCCTGGTCGGTCACGATGGCGGTGATGTAGCGGGCCGGGGTGACGTCGAAGGCCGGATTGGCAACGGCCACACCCTCTGGCGCGATGCGCTCGCCCCCCACGTGGGTGACTTCGCTGGGGTCGCGCTCTTCGATGGGGATGGCCGCGCCGGTCGGGCAAGCGAGGTCCACCGTCGAGATGGGCGCGACGACGTAGAACGGCACGCCGTTCTCCTTCGCCAGAACGGCCAGTTTATAGGTGCCGATCTTGTTGGCCGTGTCGCCGTTGGCGGCGATGCGGTCGGCCCCGACCAGGCACAGGTCCACCTTACCCGCGTGCAAGAAGTGGCCCGCCGCGTTGTCGGCGATGAGGGTCTGGGGGATGCCTAGCTCCTTGAGCTCCCAGGCCGTCAGCTTCGCGCCCTGGAGACGGGGCCGCGTCTCGTCGACCAGGACGTGGATGTGCTTGCCCTGCTCGAAGGCAGCGCGGACCACACCCAGCGCCGTCCCGTAGTCGACGGTCGCCAACGCGCCGGTATTGCAGTGGTGGAGGATGGTCGCGCCCTCGGGCACGAGCGACGCGCCAAACGCCCCCATGCGGCGGTTGGTCTCGACGTCCTCATCGGCGACGGCCTGCGCCTCCTGGACCAACGCGGCGCGGATGTCGTCCGCCGCGCCGGACGTGGCGCGGGCGCGGCTCAACAGCCGCTCTAGCCCCCACGCCAGGTTCGCCGCCGTCGGCCGGGCTTGCTGGATCTCGGCCGCGGCCACGTCAAGGTCGGCCAGCAACGCGTCGCGCGTCGCGGCCTGGCTCTGCCGGCCGGCGAGGGCCAGGGCAAAGGCGGCCGTCGC
The DNA here is from genome assembly GCA_964557745.1 of uncultured Anaerolineales bacterium. Lineage (GTDB taxonomy): Bacteria > Chloroflexota > Anaerolineae > Epilineales > JAHCIE01 > JAHCIE01. The sequence continues at coordinate 11,589 of CAZLBQ010000037.1, read as the reverse complement.
GCCGATGGCGGGCGCGCCACGCACGACCATGTCGCGGATGGCGGCGGCCACCTCGTGGTAGTCGTCGTACTCGGCGATGATGAACTGGTTTGGCAAACGCCGCTGGTCAATCATGCGGACTTTGCCGTCCACCCAATCGACGGTGCGCATACATCCTTCAATGGTCAATGGTCAAGTGTCAATTATCAATTGTCAATGCGAAGCTGAGTTGAGAATTGACGATTGATAATTGACCATTGACAAAAAAAGTGCCTCTCCAAACAGAGGAGAGACACCGCAAGTGTGTGCTCTCATCTTCCAGGCGTCGGGTGCGCCTGACGGACTTGGCACCGCGCGGGGGATTGGCTCGGCTGGCGAGCGAACTTCCACTCGCGTCACGATCCCTCGCTGGTTGCCGGGGTTTCACAGGGCCGTTCCCTCCACCCCTCTTGATAAGAGTCGCGCTATTCACTTTCTCGTACAACAGGCTCTAAGTTTAGCACAACCGAGCCGCCATGTCAAATAAGACGTGAAACGTGAGGCGTGAAAGGTGGCCTGTCCTTCGTATCACGCCTCACGTTTCACGTTCCACGCTCTACTTCGCGCTCGCGACGGCCTCGCGCTGCTGGCGGACGCCTTGCGCCTCGTCGCGGGCCAGCTCCAACTGGACGCGCGCCGCCATGAGGAAGGCGTACAGGACGGTGAAGGTCACGATGGCGATCATCAAGGTCGTGACCAGCGGCGGGTCCATGGCCGGGCCGCCGGGCCGCACGGCGATGGGCTGCGGGTGCAGGGTGCGCCACCACAGGACGGCGAAGTGGATGATGGGGATATCCAGCGCCCCCACGATGCCGACGATGGCCGCCAGGCGGGCGCGGCGCTCGGGGTCGTCCACGGCGGCGCGCAGCATCAGGTAGCCGACGTAGATGAGCCACAGGACGAGGGTGCTGGTCAGGCGGGCATCCCAGGTCCAGAAGGCGCCCCAGATCGTCTTGCCCCACAACATGCCGGAGACCAGGGTCACGCTCGTCAGGAGGACGCCGATCTCCGCCGAGGCCAGGGCAATGATGTCCCAGATGCGGCTGCGCCGCCAGAGGTAGAGTACGCTCGCCAGGGCGACGACGCCGAACGATAGGTAGGCCGTCCAGGCGGCGGGGGCGTGGAAGTACAGGATGCGGACCGAGTCGCCGAGCATGGTGCGCTCCGGCGGCGACCAGAACAGGCCGAGGTACAGCGTGAGCAGCAGGCCAATGGCGGTCAGGATGCCCAAGCCGTTGGTGACCTTTTGCAGGCGCGCGCTTGTCATACGTTACTCCTCAATCACGTATTCGAAGACCAGGAAGCCCATCACCAGGAAGACCACGTCGAACGTCGCCAGCATCGCCAGCGGGGCCGCTAACTCCTCGCCGACGCCACCGCGCAGCACCAGGGCCGTCGCGCCGACGGCGGTGATGATGACGGGCACCAGAATCGGGAAGAGCAGGATGGGCAGCAGCACTTCCCGGGTGCGCGTGTTGGCCGAAAGGGCGGCGAAGACCGTGCCCGCCGCCACGAACCCCAGCGTACCCATTAGAAATACGGGCACCAGTTCGATCCGGATGCTCTGGTTGTTGAGCAGCGCGAAAACCGGCACGACGGCCAGTTCCATGATCGTCATCAGCAGGAAGGTGCTGATGAGCTTGCCCAGGTAGATGGCGCTGCGGTCCATGGGGGCCAGCATCAGGCCTTCCAGCGCCCCGCGGTCCTTCTCCAGGGCGAAGGCGCGGTTGAGACCGAGGACGCCGGCGAAGGTGAACGCCACCCACAGGATGCCGGGGCCGACCAGGTCCATCTCGACGCGGCGCAGGTCAAAGGCAAAGTTGAAGATGAGGACGACCAGCAGGCCGAAGACGAGCATGGCCGACAGGATTTCCTTCGTCCGCCGCTCCGCCGCTAGGTCCTTCCAGACCAGCGCCCGGACTTGAGACAGGTAGCGGCGCAAGCCGCCCCCGCGTGGCGTCGCGAGCAATGGGCCAACGGACACGCTGTCACCCTGCGACGGGGGCCGCGTGACGGCGGGCGGCTCGGCCGGCGGCGGGGCCACCCGCGACTTGGGCGGGGTCACGCCGTCGCTCCTGTCGCGCCGACCGCCTGCCCACGGCGATACACTTCGTCGTAGGCGCGCGCCAGGTCGCCAGGGGCGAGGGTGGCGCAGGCGGCGTCCAGGGCGAGGCGGCCGCCGGCCAGGATGAGGGCGCGCGAGGCGAGGGCCGCGCCGCGCTCCAGGTCGTGGCTGGTGATGAGGACGGTGTGGCCCTGCGCGGACAGCTCGGCTAGCAGCCGCGTCAGCCAGTCGGTGGCGACGGGGTCGAGGCCGGTGTAAGGCTCATCGAACAGCAGGATGCGCGGCGCGTGGAGCAGGGCGCGCGCGAGGGCGAGCCGCTGCTGCATGCCCCGCGAGAACTGGCGGACCGGGTCGTCGGCGCGCTGGGCCAAGCCGACGCGCGCCAGGAGCGAGCGGATGCGGTCGTCACGGTCGGGGACGCCGTAGAGACGGGCGAAGAACGACAGGTTCTCCTCGGCGGTCAGGTCCGGGTAGAGCAGGGGTTGGTGGGAGATGAAGCCGATGTCGTGGCGGGCCAGGGTGTTGGACGCCTTGAGGGGCGCGCCGTCGAGGACCACCCGGCCTGACGTGGGCTTGCTCAAGGTGGCGACAATCCGGATGAGGGTCGTCTTGCCCGCGCCGTTGGGGCCGAACAGGGTCAGGAACTCGCCCGCGCGCACGTCAAAGCTGACCTCGCGCAGCGCCCAGAACGCGCCGAAACGCTTGGAAAGCGCCTGGAGGCTCAGGAGAGGCGGGGGCATGGGGGAAGCAGCCATACAGGAAGTATAAGACGGTCACCGGGACCGGTCAACGTAGCGCGGTCTTAATTAGGTCAGAGTTTGTCAGCCCGTAGCCGGCTTCTGGCCGCGCAGCGCCACGCGGTAACGGAAGCGGTAGACGCACTCGACGCGTTCGAACCCCGCGCTGGTCAGTTCCGCTGTGAACTCCAGCATGTCGAGCCGCCGCACCGGGTCGTCTGGCCCGCCCTGGTCCCACAGCGTCGCCAGCGTCTCGACGGCGTACAGCCACCCGCCGGGCCGCAGGACGGCCTGGATGTCGGCCAGGGCCTGGCGCAGCCACGCCAGGCCGGCCGCGAGGGTCCCGCCGCGCAGGAGCATGGTCGGCATGAAGACGCTGCCGACGGTGACGGTGTCAGCCGTGCCAGGTGGCAGAGGCTCGCCTTCGCCGAGTGCGGCGGCCAAAGCCACAATCTCCGCCTGGGGCAGGGCCTCGCGTAGCCGCGCCTCGGCGCGCGCCAGTTTCACCGCGTTGGGTTCGACCAGGGTCACGTGGCCGAGGTTGGGATAGCTGCGGGCGATGAGGAGCGCCAACTTGCCTGTGCCCGCGCCCACGTCCAGGAGATGGTCGTCACGGTCGAGGGGCGGCAGGGCGAGCAGCGTCTCGCGGTAGTGCTCTGGCTCCCGCTCGCTGCCCGCCGTCCAGGTTGTATCGTGTAGATCGTACCAGTCAGGGTGTTCCCAGGGCGGTTCCATGGTCACCTCCCAAGTGGTGGCGCGGGGCAGGCGGACGTCGCCAGAGTACTGGCGGGCGGCGGACGCCGCTTGAGGCGCTCGGCCTGCCCGATCATGGCGAGACTGAGCAGGAGGAGCACGCCGATGACGCCCAGCGCCGTCTGGAGGCCCAGGCGGTCGCCCAGCCAGCCGAGGACAAACGGCAGGACCAGGATGCCGGAGCCGCCGATGAGACCGAGGCGGGCGATGCCGCGCTCGACACTCTCACCCGCCGCCTCGCTGGCGTTCGCCATGGTCGACGGGTACTGGTTGGCGATGCCGAGGCCGGTGATGAACAGACCGAGGACGCGCCACGCGGCGACAGGGCTGAGCCAGAACAGCGGGAAGCCGACCAGCGTCACGACCAGCGAGCCGACCAGGAGGCGGGTACTGTCCAGGCGGCGCGCCAGGCGGCTGCCCGCGAAGCGGCCAACGATCATGGCCGCGAAGTAGACCGTCACCCACTGGGCGGCGGCGGCAGCGGTCAGGCCGCCCCTGACCTGGAGATAGGTGGCCGCCCAGACGACGACGCCCCACTCCAGGGCGACGATCAGGAAGAGGACGACGGCGTAGGCCCAGAACGAGGCAGGGAGCGGCGTGTCGGCGTCGCGGGCCGCGTCAGTGCGCCGCAGGGCGTTGGGGACGGGCACGTGGGAGAAGCGCACGGCGATGGGTAGCAAGGCCAGCAGAGCGACGATGACGGGCCAGCGCCAGCCCCACCCCCGGCTGACGCCGACGCCAATCCACATGGGCGCGATGACGCCGGCCAGGCTGGCGGCGGTGTTCGCCTCGGCTAAGGCAATACCGCGCTGTGGCCCGTAGCTATCGGACAGCGACGACTGGATGACGAGCATGAGCAGCGAGCCGCCCATGCCCATCAGCGCCGCCAGGGGCAACGAGACGGCGACCTGACGGCTGAGCAGGATGACGAGGGCGGCTACGGTCATGCCCAGAGCGCCACGCCACAGCGTCGCCCGGCGGCCCCAGGCGCGCACGACACGCTCGCCCACGAGGCCCATGGACATGGCGCCGGCCGCGAACAGCGTCAGGTGCAGGCTACTGACGGAGTAGGTGAGGCCCATCTCCTCGCGGAGGAAGGGGATCAGGACGTTGAGGCTCGTCTGGAGGAGGGCAAAATAGCCGAGCAGGAGGTAGCACAGCCAGGTGAGGGGTGTGCGGACAAATTGGGGGGTGTGCATCTTGAGGAATCTCCAGGGTTTGCGTCTCAGACATCCCTTGTCTTCCTCTCTCTTGCGTACGCCGCATCGAGTAACTCGATCGGGTGGACGACCCGCATGGCGAGGCCGCGCTGCTGGACGCCCGACTGGAGTTGGAGGATGCAGCCGGGGTTGGGAGCGGCGAGGATGTCGGCCTCGGTGCGGGTGACGTTGTCCATTTTCAGGTCGAGGACCTGGGCCGACAGGTCGGGATGCACGACATTGTAGGTGCCGGCGCTGCCGCAGCACCAATCCGACTGGTTCATCTCGACCAGTTCGAGGCCAGGGATGGTTTGCAGCACGACGCGCGGCGCGAGGCGAATCTTCTGGCCGTGCCACAGGTGACAGGCGTCCTGGTAGGTGACGCGCAGCGGCTGGGGGGCGCTGCGCGGCGGGTCGAGCGGCAACTCGGCCAGGAACTCGTGGATGTCCTTCACCTTGGCGCTGAACGCGTGGGCGCGCTCGGCGTACTGCGGGTCGTCGTGGAGGAGTTCACCGTACTCCTTGAGCATCGCGCCGCAGCCCGCCGCGTTGATGATGATGACATCGACGGCGTCCAGGTCAAAGGCGTCGAGGTTGTGGCGCGCCAGGTCTTTGGCGGCCTCGCGCTCGCCGGCGTGAGCGTGCAGCGCGCCGCAGCACGTCTGGCCGGTCGGAGCGACGACGGCGCAGCCATTGCGGAGCAGGACGCGCTCGGTGGCGCGGTTGACGTCGGCGAACATGAGGCGCTGGACGCAGCCCGCGAAGAGGGCGACGCGGGCGCGGGGACGGTCGGCCTCGGGCGCGTAGCCGCTGCGCCGCTCGACGCCGTCGGCGTGGTACGGACGCGGCGACAGCGGGGGCAGGAGGCGCTCGGTCTTGGCCAGGCCGAGCAGGCGCAGAATGCCGGAGCCACGCGCCAGGCGCTGCGCCCCGCTGCGTTGGTAGAAGCGCAGCAGGCCGCCCGCCACGTCCAGGCGGCGCGGCGACGAGAACAGGCCGTCGAACACGAGCGTGCGCAGCGCGGCCTCTTGGGGCGAGCGGCGGGCGGCTTCCTCCTCCCCGCCGCCATCCGCCGGTGGCCGACTGGGGTCGGCGCGACGGGTTTCGGCCGGCGGCTGACTGAAGTCGGCGCTACGGGGTTCCACCTTTCCTGCCCGGGCCTGCTCAATCTGGCCGCGCGTCGTCTCCAACAGGTAGCCGAATTGGACGCCGGCCGGGCAGGCCGTCTCGCAGGCGCGGCAGCCGAGGCACTGGCTGATGTGCTTCTGGAAGTCGGAGTCGGACACGTCGAGGCGGCCGTCGGACACGGCTTTGATGAGGGCGATGCGGCCGCGCGGCGAGTCCTGCTCGATGCCCAGCACGGCATACGTGGGGCAGTGGGGCAGGCACATGCCGCAGCGGATACACTGGACAATCGCCTCAGGGTCGGGCGGGTCAGGATAGGGGAAACCGGAAGGGGTCATCCTACTCTCCATCAAACCACAAAACGGCCTGGGTTAAGCACTTGATTGGGATCGAACTGACGCTTGATCTCGGCCATCACCTCCAGGGCAGCGACCGGCCCCCAGACAGGGACACGGGCCTTGACCTCGGGCGGGGCGGCCTCGAGTACGAGATGCCCGTCCAGCCGCTCGGCGGCGGCGCGCAACGCTGTCGCCGCGTTGGCCAGCGCGTCCAGGCTGTCCTTATGGGTCAGGTTGCCCAGGTGGATGCGGCCTGCGCCCGCCCCGGCGTGCATCGTCACTAGGCGCGGCAGGTCGTAGCGGCGCACGATGTCGCGCGCCGCCTCGAGCAGGGCGCCGCTCTTGGCGATGGGCACACCCACACGCGCCACGACCGGGTACGAGACACGCGGGCCGTCCCAGTAGCCGCCGCCCGCGCCCGCCGCGTGCCACATCTCGCGCATCTCCTCGGCGTCGGCGAGGCGGATGCGGCGCGCGTACTCGGTCTGGCACAGCGCCTCGATGGCGGCCGCCTGGGCCGCGACAGCCTCCGGCTCGCCTTCCAGGCGGGCGAGGATGACATACGCGCCCTCAGCCGAACTGAAAATGTCCAACGCCGTCGGCAGGTTGCGCAGGTCGAGGATGCGCGCCGCCAGGGCCGCCGCCGCGCGCGGCTCCGGGTAGGTGAACACGCTCAGGGTGCGGCTGGCGGCGGGGCGGGCGTAGGTGCGCAGCGTCGCCTCAGTGATGACACCCAGCGTGCCCAGCGAGCCGACGACGAGCTTGATCAGGTCATAGCCCGCGACGTTCTTCATCGTCTTGCCGCCCAGCTTGAGGAGCGTGCCATCGGCCTGGACGAGGCGCACGCCCAGCACGAGGTCGCGCAGCGTACCATAGCCGAGCCGCCACGGCCCACTGGCGTCGGTGGCGATGAGGCCGCCGACGGTCGCGTCGGGGAAGGGCGGGTCGAGGGGGAGGAACTGTCCCTCGCGGGCGAGTGTCGTCTGGACGTCGGCCAGGCGCGCCCCCGCCGCGACGGTCACGGTCAGGTTGGGGGCGTCGAAGTCGACAATCTCGTGCAGGCCGCTCAGATCCAGCGCGAGGTCGTAGCGCGTCAGGGGCGCGCCCAACGCCATCTGACTGCCCGCCCCCCACGGGACGACGGTCTGCCCGGCGGCGTGGGCGGCGCGCAGCGCATCGACCACCTCGGCAGCCTCGACGACGCGCCGCACCGCGCCAGGGCGCACGCCGTCGATGGCATAGTCGCGCTCGCCGACGGAGCGGCTGGGTTCGGTGGACTTGGGGGCGCCGTTGGCGTGGGCTTCCATCGTGACTCCTCCAGGGTGGGCGGCTACCACAGGCTCTCGGGCCGGGCCAGGCCATCCAGCGCAGCGGCGACCTCGTCGCCGTGGGCACTGTCTTTAGCGGCCAGGGCGCGCAACATGCCGTACGCGCCGGCCAGCATCATGTCGCCGTGGGGCACGGCCTGGTAGACAGCCAGGCCCGTGCCGCGCAGGTGGCCGCGGCGCGGGCCGGTGGCGGCGAAGAAGCGCGGCAGGGGCGCCTCGGCCATGACCACCGCCCCGTGCCCCTTGTCGTTGAACACCTCATCGTTGGTGATCGTCCCCCGCGCCAGCTTGCCGAGATACGCCGCCAGGGCCGGGGGTGTCACCTCACCCGTGTGGTGCTCGAACAGGCCCAGGATGGCGTCGCCGCGCACGTGGAAGGCCAGGCAGTGAAAGTTGCCGATGTTGGCGATGACCGCGCCCTCCTGAGCCTGGCCGCGCACGACCGGGTCTTCCAGCGCCCCCAGCACCGCCGCCGGCCCGGTATCCATAACTAGCGTCGGCGTGTCAGGCGGCGCGCCGCCGGCGACGGCGCGGAGGCGGGTGAACCGCGCCGGGATGGCGTCGGCCCAGAAGGCGAAGCCGGGCAGGCCCAGCCCCTCGGTCAGCCGCTCCCGCAGGTAGTCGAAGCGAAAGCGGCGGTCGCTGACACCGGGCGGCGCGTCGCCGTGGTCGAAGACGGCCAGGCACAGGGCGTCCACCGCCGGGTCGACGCCAAACGCCGCCAGGGCCGCCGCAATCGCGTCCAGGTCGAGGTCGCGCATGGTGATTGGGTGGGCATCGCGCAGCCCACGCGCCTCGTCTTCGCTCACAACGGTCACGCCCATCGCCCGGACCTCGTCGAGGTCATCGTTGAAGGTGCGCGCCGCAGCGGGCGTGGCCCACACAGGCAGGCCCGCCTTGAGGTGGCGCTCGACGGCCCAGGAACATGGCCCACCGCCCATTGTCACCCCGGTGAGCAGGATGCCCTCGCCCTGATGCGTCGCCGCCTCGACCTGGCGGGCGATGCGGAGTGTGGGCGACGGCATGACGAGCTTCAGGGAGTTCTCGACCGAGTAGCGGGTGTCGAAGAGCAGGATATCCTGGGTCCCGGTGCCAATGTCTACGGCAAGGATACGCATACGTCCCCCTTACGTCAATCCCCGCAGCGCCGCCACCCACAGCATCATCTGTGTTCCCAGCGCTCCACCCAATAGGAGATAGGCGGCGACGCGCTCGCGGGTGTGAAACAGCGCGGCCAGGACGGTGTTGCCCAGCAGCGCCAACAGCCCGATGGTGGGCAAGACGAGCGCTACCCGCTGGGGCGACGATGGCTGACCAATGCCGCGCAGGAACAGGGCATCGGGTAGGGTCGGGTAGAGATAGGCGACCCAGGCAAACAAGGCCAGGCACGCCAGCGCGCCGAGACCGAACAGCAGGGCCGACAGGCGGTCGCGCCAGATGGGCCGCGCCAGCCAGGGCGCGACGCGCACCGTCTGGGGCACGTAGTCCGTCGGGCCGAGGCGTTGCCGCGCTGTGACCTCGTCGATAAAGAGCGCCGGGTCGCCGGGCGAGATGGCGTAGGCCAGGTTGGGCGTCACGACGATGACCTGCTCAGCCAGGGGGCGGGTGGCGAAGAACAGGGTGCGCCCAATGGTGGACACGTCGGCCTCGCCGATGGTATAGCCGGGCCAGCGCAGCCCACGCACAACGGGCGGGACCAGAATCTCGCTCCCCGGTATGAGCGCTCGAATCTGCGCCATGGGGACGACGTGCTCGGTCCCGACCCAGTGGATGTCGAGGGAGTTGCGGTCGAGCGTGTAGCGCAGGGTCAGCGCGCCCCACAACCAGTAGGCGAGCAGGGCCAGGATGGGCAGGCTGAGGGCGATGAGCAGGCCCAGGCTGAAGGCGCGCAGATTGATGTCGCTGCGCAGCAGCGTCACCGCCAGGACGATGTCCACGGCGACGAGGACGATCATCAGCGCGGCGAGGGCGATGAGGCCGATGGGGGAACGCGGGGGACGCCAGTTCATAGTGTCTCAGTGGGTAGGGGCTGGGGGCTAGGGGTCAGGGACTAGAAGGCTGGCCCCTCACCCCTGGCCCCGCACCCCTGTTTAGAAGCGGCGCCAGGGCACGACAACGGGGAACAGGGCCGGGATGAACTCCTGCTTGAGCAGAGCCGCTGCCTTGTCCTCGTCGGTCGTCACGGGCGTGCTGATGCGGATGGATAGAATACCGTCCTTCGGGTCGCGGGCCTCGGTGTCCCACAGGTACCAGTAGAACAGCACCAACTGACTCTGGTCGGCCTCGTTGCGCGCCAGCGCGCGCTGGGCGTACAGATTGCCGCCCCGCAGCGGAACAGTATCCACGCTCTCGCGCAGCATCGACCACCCTTGCAGGGGGTAGCAGATGGTGGGGGTGTGCTCGAACAGGTGGAAGCTGGCCGCGCCGCGATGGCCGATGACCGTCAGCCAGACCACGACACCCGTCGCGTTCTGATAGGCGCGCTGGAACGCCACTTCGGGGTCGGCGTACAGGCTCTCCACTTGAGGGTTCATGGGCAGGTCCGTCGCCGTCCACCCGCCGATGGTCGTCGGCAGCGCCCTGGGCAACTGGTCCAGCCGTAGGTCGAAGGGGCTGGCGACGGCGCGCTCGTTGCGCGTGATGCGGTACCAGCCCTCGACATCGGCGAAGAAGACGTGGTCGGCGGCCGGCGTGTCAGGCGGGGCAGGCGGCGGCGGCGGTGGCGCGGGTGGCTGCATAGCGCGCGCCACAACGAGGCCCAGCAGGAGCAACCCGACGACGAGCGCCAGCCGGGTATACGCCTGGGGGATGTTGGCTACCAGGCGTCGGCGCGGAACTGCGTGCATCGCAGCAGCCTTCCCAGAGCCAGCAAGAGCGCGAATGCCACCAGGAACAGCAGCGGGCTGGAAAAGGTGTGGAAGAAGCCTAGCGCGGCCTCGGCCCCCAGCGCCCCCGCTACCCAGAAAATCGACGAGACGCGGACGAGGTTCGCCAGCAGCGCGATGGGCAGCGCAGCCAGGACAATCAGGCCGCGCGCCCAAAGAGGCCCCTGCACGCTATACGCGAACAGGACGGCCAGCGTTGGTAGGGCGACGAGGGAGCGCAGCCCGCTGCACGGCGCGCCCACGGTAAACGCCTGGGTTCCGACGGACACCTGCCCGCCGGTGTTCGACGCCGCGACGCCCAGCCAGCGCGCGGCGCTGGCTGCCCACGTGGCCGTGAAGGCTTCGAGTATGGGGCTGAGGCGCTCGATGCCCGGCAAGGGGATCATGAGCAGCAGGAACAGAAGGGGGAAGGCCCACGCGCGCACGACCTCTCGGCCCGCGAACGCCCACACCAGCCCGACCAGGGTGATGACCAGCGCCGAGGCCGAGACGACCTGCCACTGGCCCGGCAGCGCCAGCAGGTGCAGCCCGACGCCGAACGCGGCCAGCGCCAGGCCGATGTTCTCGGCGCGGGCGTGGGATAGCGCGGCGCGCTGCCGCCAGATGAGCCAGCCGCTGACAAGAGGGATGAGAAAGCCGTGGGAGTAGTAGGGGTTGCCCAGCCACGACAGGACAAGCCACTGCAGCGTCGGGGCGAACAGGGCCACGATGAGGACGACGACGGCCACCGTCGCCAGCAGGGTCAGGAGACGATAATTCATAGCCTGAAATGGTAGCCGAGATGAGGGAGAAGGGCAAGCCGGAGACGGGGTTTCAGGTTGCAAGTTGCAGGTGACAAGTTGAAGGTTGAAAGCAAACAGCGTTCGCTGCGGCCTTCAACCTTCAACTTTCAACCCGTCACTTTCAACCTGCGTTACGGGGTGGCCCCCACGACGTGGTTCTTGTAGACCAGCGGCAGGTAGGAGTAGTAGACTGGGATGGGCGTGCGCGTCGGCGTCGGGGGCTGCGTGACCGTCGGCGCGGTTGTCGGCGTGTGGGTCGGCGTGCGCGTCGGCGTCGGCGTATCGTTCGCCGGGAGCGGCGGCGTGACGGTCGGGGCCGGGCCAAGACACGCGTTGCCTGCGAAGTTTGCCTCGTACGC
>CAZLBQ010000036.1:16497-20770 GCA_964557745.1 uncultured Anaerolineales bacterium | reverse complement strand
CGCGCCGTGTCTGGCCTGGGACGGCTGCTTCGCCCCCAAGCGCTGGCCGACGACGGTGGTGGCCGCCATCGCGAACGCGGTGCCGGGCATGTAGCTGATGGCCTCGGCGTTGAGTACCACGACATGCGCCGCGTACGCGACGGTGCCGAGGCTGGCGATAATCGCGGCAAAGGACATCTGGGCCAGCCGCAGCAGCATGATTTCTACCGTCGCCGGAATGGCGACGCGTAGGATGCGGCGCAGAATCGTCGGCTGGGGCAAGACATTCCCTATCATCAGGCGTAGCCCACGATGACCGCGTAGCAAAACAAGCAGCACGACCAATCCGCCGAGACCGCGTGCGACTGTCGCGCCGATGGCGACACCGGTGACACCGAGGACAGGGAGTGGTCCTGCCCCATAGACCAATGCCGCCGCGACCACGATATTGACCGCGTTGACCAAGAGCATGACACGCAAGGGGGTGACGGTGTCACCCGCGCCTCGCAACGACGCGTTCCCAATGAACAGAAACGCGGTCAGGGGCATGGTCAGGCTGACGATACGCAGGAACGCACTTCCCAGCTCGAGGACGTCAGGCTCGGCGTTCAGCGCAGCCAGTAACACGGCGGCGAGTAACCCGCCGCTCAGGCCAGCCAGGCCACCTAACAGGAGGGCGAGCAACGCTGATTGACCCAGGGCGCGCTGGGCGAGCAGCGGGTCACGCGCTCCAATGGCGCGGGCAATCAGAGCCGTACTGCCCACCGCAGCAGCGGTGAAGATCGCGGTGGCCGTGAGGACAAGCTGGTTCGCCAGCCCAACGGCGGCCAACTCCGTCGCTCCCAGGTGCCCTACCAGGTAGGTATCGACGATGGCGACGCTCGCGTTGAGGACTTGCTCGCCTACGGCCGGCAGCGCCAAGCGGACGACTTCGCGCTCCACCGGACGCTCGAGCGCGGTCAACTCCGACCCGGTCCCAACCGTTGTCGTCACGTCGCCTCGTTCGTGGGCACAGGCGGACCCGGCTAGAGGTCCAGCCAGCCCTGGCGCAGCCAGTCCAGGTAGGCGCGCAGGCCATCGGCCAGCCCGAAGCGCGGTGTGAAGCCCACATCCTCGCGTAGCCGTGACATGTCCAGCGTGCCTCGCGCCGAGACGGGCAGGGTCAGGACGTCGGCGGCGTTGGCGTCGGCGGGCTGCCAGCGGAAGCCGGGGAGCAGGTCGGTCAGGACGTCCAGGACCTCGCGGACCGGGGCCGCGAAGTCGCCCGCCACGTTGTAGACATCGTGGTGGAGAGTGTCGGCCAGCGCCAGGCGGGCGAAGGCGTCGGCGACGTCGTCACTGTAGCAGAAGTCGCGGGTGCGCTCGGCGCCGTGGACGCGGACGGGCTGGCCGCGCAGCGCGGCGTGGGCCAGGAGGTAGACGACGGACATGCCCGTGCGCGACTGAGTGGCGCGCTCCATTGGCCCATAAGCATTCCCCAGCCGCCCGCTGACCGCCGACAGGCCGAACAGCTCCGCGTAGCGGCGGCACAGGGCCTCGCCAGCCTGCTTACCAATGGTGTACAGGCTGGAGATCGCTAGGGGCCGGTCTTCGCGGATGGGCTGAGAGGGGTCGTCGGGCGAACCGTAGATGCCCGTCGAACTGATGAAGACGAAGCGCCGCACGCCCGCCTGCCGCGCCGCCTCGAGCGCGTTGATCGTCCCGCCCAGGTTAATGTCGAGGATCGTAGCCGGGTCGGCCTTCTCGACGCTCAAGGGCGCGGTGACGGTCGCAGCGTGGATGAGCGAGTCGATGTGGGCGTCGGCGGCTACCTGCGTCAGCGCGGCGCGGTCGCGGACGTCGACGTTCGCCCACGTCACGCGCTCGGCTAGCGGTCCCAGGAAGCGCAGCGCGGCCTCGTCGGGCGGGCGGCGGGCCAGGGCAACCACGCGGGCATCTCGTTCCGCCAGGCGACGCACGATGTTCAGGCCGACAAAGCCCGCCGCACCCGTAACCAGGACGTTCACGCCAACCCCGCGCGGCGCAACTTCTCTTTGTGCGCCCGGTACTCGCTCACCGGCGGCGACTCGCGCCCGGCCGAGAAGCGCAGGCTCATGGTCAAGGCGTCGCCCTGGACCATGTCGAGCAGGCGGCGCAACTCGCCGACGGCCTGAGGGTGGTCATCGATGCGCAGGTCAACATAGGGGGCTTCCTCGCGGTAGACGACGTACAGCGCCGCCGACTGCTGGCCGCGCCGGTCCCCGCCTGCCGCGTTGCCCGCCTGGAGGGCCTGCGCCAGGCGTGACGGCAGGTCGAGGTCGGGGTGGCTCTCGAAGAAGTCAACCATCGACGTCACCGTGGCCTCGTTGACGAGCATGTTGCCCGCCGCCGCGCAGTGTTCGCCCACACGGTGCCCGGTCCACGGCTCGGTCTCGGACCCGGTGTAGCCTGCTACGTTGCCATGCCCATCGACCACTGTCACCTGCCGCCAGTCGCGGCCGGGGTCGGCGGCCAGGACGGCTTCGAGGGCCTGGGGCCCGGTCAGGCCACGGTCCTGCATCAGCCGCAGGGCGTCGAAGCCCAGGTAGGGCTGGGCGTAGGCTTGCACCGCCAGGGCGGCGACGCCACCCCGCGCGTAGGGCACACGCGCCCCAACAGCGGGGTACTTCGTCGCCACGGCCACACCCATGAAGCCCGTTTTCGGGTCGCGCCCGACAATGGAGAATGTCATGTCACTCCAACCTGGCCTTGCCCAGCCACACCCAGCCGTCTGCGGAGTGCTCATAGACGAGGCGCTTGTTGCGAGCCAGCGTATCCTTCATCTGGTACAGAACGACATATGTGCCGCCGCTAGCGGCGTTCACCATCTCCTGCAACTGCTGGTACTGCTTGGCGCGCTCCGCCTTGTTCATATTCGTCTCGGCCGCTCGGATGAGCTTGTCGGCCTCGTCCGCTTCCGGTCCACTCCAGCCGGCCCGCTCGCGACGATCAGAGCGCTCGGGCAGCATGACGATCCAGGGATCGTAGAACGTGTTACGCGTCACGTCAAAGTAGATTTCGCGGTTCTTATACGTGGTGTACACCTGCTCGCGGAAGGCGTTGATTTCCAGGATCTGGAGATCGATGTTGAAGCCAACATCCTTGAGCATCGCTGCGACAGCCTCAGTCACCTCTTTCTCCATGAACCAGGCGTTGGTCGAGTGAAGCGTGAGGGGTTCGCCCTTGTAGCCAGCTTCCTGAAGTAGCTGCCTGGCCTTAGCGGGATTGTACTCACCAAACGTGTTATAGAGCGACTCGTTGACCCCGAGGACAGGCGGAATGATGCGTGTCCGTGTTGGGATGCCCATCCCCCCGATCAGGTCGATGAGGGCCTTGCGGTCGATGGCGTACTCAGCGGCCATACGCACCTTCGGGTTCTTGGTCGGCCCATCCCAGTCGGGGAGCGTCTTTGAGGGACCACTGCGCAGTTGGAACCACATAATCTGGTTGGTCAGGAAGCGGTCGAGGGCCAGATTAGGGTTAGACTCGATGCGTTTCCAGTCCTGGCTCGGCACGGCCACCATCAGGTCAATGCCACCCGTTAGCAATTCGGCGACACGTGTCGAGTCGTCTGGAATGGCGCGGAAGACGACTTCATCGATGTCGGGTTTGCCCTGGAAGTAGTCGGGGTTGGCTTGCAGGACAACGCGGTTATCCTTGCTGAACTCGACCACTTTGTACGGCCCCGTCCCAATCGGCTTAGTGCTGAAGCCCTCGGTCTTGACTTGCTCGGTGTACTTAGGTGGAACAACCTGACAGGCTGTACCGGCCATCTTGCTTAGAAAAGCCGGTTCAGGGGCGTTGGTGACAATCTCGATCGTGAGGTCATCGACAATCTTGACCTCTTTGATGTACGTCCACTGATTATAGACCAGGGCCTTCTTGTCAGCGAGGATGCGGTCGATGCTGTACTTGGCTGCTTCTGCATTGAGCGGCTCACCGTTGTGGAACTTGATACCAGGCTTAATCTTGATGCGCCAGGCCGTATCACTCAGGCTCTGGTACGACTCGGCTAGCCACGGGACAAACTCGGCCGTCTTACGATCGCGCCAGATTAAGCAGTCGCCTACGTTCGCCTGCATCCAAGTCGACGGGATGTTCCAGTCATATGGATAGTCAAAGGATCCAACAATCTCTTTCATGCCCACCACGATGCGCTTCTTAGCGGGAGCCGCTGGAGCAGCGGGCGCCTGGGTCGCCGAGGCGGGTTGAGCAGCCGCTACAGCTTGTGTCGGGCTAGCGGCGGACGTATTATTTTGGGGCGGGGCCGACGGCG
>CAZLBQ010000036.1:0-16397 GCA_964557745.1 uncultured Anaerolineales bacterium | reverse complement strand
GGCGCGCTGCAAGCGACGCAAGTCAGGAGAATAATAACGAAAACCGCGCGTGCGAGTGACACAGAGACGTGCGAGAGCATAACACCTCCAGCGAGTTAGAGCGGTTGAGACGATATACGGGATGCCTCCTCTCAGGCATATTTGAGGTCGAGCACGACGGCCGGGGTCAGCGCATCATCCGCCAGCGTAAGTTCCAGTCGCCGGCCAGGCGATGGATGCCGTTTTCGGTAATGAGGACGTCTTCGTTGAGGCCGGGCGTGCGGCCCTCAAACGGGCTGACCTTGCGACGCGGGTGGAACGAGAAGACCATGCCGGCCTGCAACTCACGGTCCTGCGACGCGCCCCAGCCCGGCGCGTCTGAGTACCACGGGACTTCGATGGTGTCCATGCCCTGGCCGTGGAAGTCGTAGTGGTCGGTGGGCGGGCCGATCTGCCAGCCGTCCTCGCGCAGGACGCGCTCGAACGTGCGCGCCATGTCGCTCAGCCGCGCGCCAGGCTTCGCCATCTGCCGAATCTCGGCGTAGGCGCGCAGTTCGGTCTCCAGCAGGCGGTTCTCGACGTCGGTCGGCTCGCGGAAGCAGCAGTTGACGGTCAGCTCGCACCAGTGGCCGCTCTCGCCGCAGATTTCCATGTGGTAGGTCACGATGCCGTCGCAGACGAGCGGCTCGTCCTGGGGGGTGTTGGCGCTGCCGTCCTCGCTGATGAAGACGAGCATGTCCCGCCCACCGTTCGCCAGGACGACCTTCTGCGCCTCGGCGGCCAGCTCGCGCTGCGTCCGTCCCGGTTCGACCACCTCGACAAAGCGCGCCATGGCCTGCTTGGCGACGTCCCATAACTCGTGGATCTGCTGAATCTCCAGCGGACTCTTGAGCATGCGAATGTCGTTGAGCAGGGCATCGGCGTCGACAAACTGCGCTCCTGGCAGTTCGCGCTTCAGGAGGTCGACCATGCCGGCCGGCATGATCCAGTAGAAGCCGACGAGGCCAATGCGCGCCCGCGCCAGGCCCTTCTCCTGGATCGCCTTGACCATGTTGGGGGCGACGTAGACGTCGCCGCGACAGTCGGTGATCCAGCCGGTGCGGGCGACGCGGTCGGCCAGGGCGTAGCTGGAGATGGTCAGCAGCGGGTCGCCGTCGCGCGGGAAAAGGATGAGCGCGTCGTGGCCCCACAGGTGAAAGTCGGTGAGGTAGCGGAAGTAGCCACGGCCGGTCCACCAGTGGCCTTTGCCCGCGATGAGCAGCGCGTCTAGCCCCTGGGCGGCCATCGCCGCGCGGATTTTGCCGTAGCGCAGGTCACGCTCGGTTAATGTCGCTTGCGTTCCCATGAGATAAGACCTTTGACAGAATTAACAGAATTTACAGAATGAATGAGGATCTAATCAGATCTTTCATCATTCTGTCAATTCTGTCCATATATCTACTTCTTAAGGCGAGGGTCGAGTAGCTCGCGCAGCCAATCGCCCAGGAAGATGATGCCCAGGACGGTGATGCTGATGGCCAGGCCGGGGAAGGTCGCCAGCCACCACGACGTTGCCAGGTGCTCGCGGCCGTCGGAGAGCATCAGGCCCCAGGTCACTGTCGGCGGCTGGACGCCCAGACCGAGGAAGCTCAACGACGACTCAGAGATGATGGCGACGGCCACATCGAGCGTCGCCAGAACGATGATGGACCCGGCGACGTTGGGCAGGATGTGGCGCGCGAGAATCTGGGGCGTGCGCTGGCCGATGGAGCGCACCGCCGTGACGTAATCGCGCTCGCGGACGGACAACACTTCGCCGCGCACGACGCGGGTAAAGCTCACCCAGCCCGTGATACCCAGGACGATGATGAGGTTGACGAGGTTCGGCCCCAGGACGCTGACCACGGCCAGCGCCAGGACGATGAACGGAATCGCCATGAAGCTGTCGAGGGCGCGCGAGATGATGGTGTCCACCCAACCGCCGAAGAAGCCGCTCAGGAGACCCAGCGTGATGCCGATGAGCGCCGACAGCAGCACGGCCGAGACGCCGACCGTGACCGAGATGCGCGAGCCGTAGATGAGGCGGCTCAGCATGTCGCGCCCCAACTGGTCGGTCCCCAACAGGAAAGTCGGGTCGCTGCCCGTAATCCAGAACGGCGGCAGCAAGCGCTTGCCCAGGTTGAGTTTGGTGGGGTCGTGAGGCGCCAGGACTGGGGCGAAAATGGCAACCAGCAGCACGGCGACCACAATCGTGACGCCGACCATGCCGACGGGGCTGCGCCGCAGTCGCCGCAGCCATTGCGGCCCGACGCGGCGCGGGACGGCCAAGGAGGGGGTGGATAGAGACGTCGTCGCCACGTTAGCTGTACCTGATGCGTGGGTCAACCACGGCGTAGAGAACGTCGACGGCCAGATTGCTGAGCATGACAATCGAGGCGAAGATGAACACGCCTGCCTGGACGACGGCCATGTCCTTACCCTGGACGGCCTGGATCATCAGGCGGCCCAGGCCAGGCCAGGCGAAGACCTGCTCGACGATGACCGCGCCGCCCAGCAGCCAGGCCATCTGGAGGCCGAACACCGTCAGGACGGGGATGAGGGCGTTGCGCAGCCCGTGACGGAAGATGACGACCCACTCGCGCAGGCCCTTAGCGCGGGCGACGGTCATGTACTCCTGGCGCACCACATCGAGCATACTGGAGCGGAGCAGTCGGGTCAGCGTCGTGGCGATGCCCAGCGACAGCGTGACGGCGGGCAGCACCAGGGATTTCGGCTCGTCATTGCCGGAGACCGGGAAGACACGGAACTGGACGGCGAGCAGCAGGGTGAGCATGATGCCCACCCAGTAGTTGGGCAAGGCGCGGCCTAGGGTCGAGAGCGTCGTCGCCACCAGGTCGATGAGCGAGTTGGGGTAGAGCGCCGACAGCAGGCCGAGTGGCAGGGCGATAAGCAGTGCGATGACGAGGGCCATAACCGCCAATTGCGCCGTCGCGGGCAGCCGCTCCAACACCAACTCCATCGCCGGCGTTCGGTAGCGCATCGACTGGCCGAAGTCGCCTTGCGTGATGCGGGCCAGCATCGTCACGTACTGCTCGGGGAGGGGGCGGTCGAAGCCGTAGGCCTGGCGCAGTTGCTCGATGTCCGCCGTGCTCATTTCCGGCGTGATGAACGCCGCCAGCGGGTCACCGCGCAGGCGCAGCAGGACGAAGATGATCAGCGTGACGCCGATCAACACGGGGATCATCTGGACGATACGACGGGCGATGTAGCGAGACATGGGCTGAGTGCCGAGTGCCGAGTGCCGAGTGCTGAGTGCTGAGTGCCGAGTGTTGAGTGCCGAGTGCTGAGTAAGATTGGAGTCTCACTCAGCACTCAGCACTCGTACCTGACTATTGGGCCAGCTTGGCGTTGCCGAACCAGAGGAACCCGTCAAGCGAGGGCTTCCACTGGAGCTTCTTGCTCATGCCGAACATGTCATACTGCTGGTACAGCGTGACCATGGTCGGGTCTTCGAGCATGAGTTCCTGGATGCGCACGTACTGCTTCTTGCGCTCGTCGGGGTTCATGTTGATCGCGGCGGCGCGGATGAGCTTGTCGGCTTCGTCGGCCTGCGCCCCAGACCAGCCGCTGCGCTCGCGGCGGTCCGAGCGCTCGGACAGCACGGCGATCCACGGGTCGAAGAACGAGTTGCCCAGCGACTCGAGGTAGAGTTCCTCGTTGCGGTACGGGACGTAGATCTTCTCGCGGAAGGTCGTGATGTCCATGATGTTGAGGTCAACCTTGAGACCCACATCCTGGAGCATGGCCTGGATGGCCTGGGCGACTTCGGTTTGCTTGAGGAGGGTGTTGCTGGTGTGCATGCGCAGCGGCGTACCGTCGTAGCCGGCTTCCTTGATGAGCGCACGCGCCTTCGCGGGGTCATAGGTCCCGAGTTGGCCGAAGAACTTGGGGTCGGCGCCGAGGGTTGGCGGCGTGATGCGGCTGAGCGTCGGCGTCCCCATGCCGTCGAGCAGGTCGATGATCGCCTTGCGGTCGATGGCATAGCTGATGGCCTGGCGGATCTTGGGGTTCGAGGTGACGCCCTTCCACTCGGTGTACTTCGGACCCGGCCCCGCACGCATGACCATAAGCATGACCTGCGTCGTCAGCGCCTTCTCCAGCTTGAGGTTGGCGTTGTCCTGGACGCGCTTCCAGTCCTGGGGCGGGATGGCTATGGTCAGGTCGATCTGGCCCGCCAGCAGCGCCGAGACGCGCGTCGCAGCCTCAGGGATCGCCCGAATCTCAATGGTATCGATGTCAGGCTTGCCCGCCCAGTACTTCTCGTTGGCCTGGAGGATGACGCGGTCGCCCTTCTTGTACTCGACCAGCTTGTAGGGACCCGCGCCCACCGGCTGCGTCGCCACACCCTCGGGACCGACCTTCTTGCCATGCGCGGGCGCCTGGATGCCGCAGCCCGTGCCCGCCATCTTGCTCAGGAAGGCCGGCTCGGGATCTTTGGTGACGAACTCGACCTCCGTGTCGCTGATCTTCTTCATCTCTTTGATGAAAGTCCACTGCGCGTAGGTGATGGCCTTGGGGTCGTCGAGGATGCGCTGGTAGGTCCAGATGACGGCATCAGCGTTGAACTTCTCGCCGTTGTGGAACTCAACACCCTCGCGCAGCTTGAAGCGCCACGTCGTATCGTTGACGTTCTTCCATTCCGTCGCCAGGTAGGGCGCGAACTCATTCGTGTCGCGGTTGCGCCACACCAGGCAGTCGAAGAGGTTCATGTGGACCCAGGTCGCCTGGATGGCCCAGTCGTAAGGCGGATCAAGGTTGGTGGGGAGTTCGGCCTGGCCGACAACGATCTTCTTCTGGCCGGTGGCCTTGGGGGCGGCCGCCGCCGTGGTGGGCGCCGCGGCGGTGGTGGGGGCGGGCGCGGCGGCCGCGGGAGCAGCCGTCGACGCCGCTTTCGGCGCTTCAGTCGGAGCCGATGCCTTGGGCGCTTCGGTAGGGGCCGCCGCCTTTGGCTGGGCCGGGGCGGGCGCCGGAGCGGGGGCGGCCTGACTTCCGCACGCCACTAGGAGCAGGGCGAGCGCAAGCACGAGGAGCCGACTCAGGTATCGCATGGCGTTTCCTCCTTCTCGGGGTGAATGACGGAATCACACGAGAGACGCGTGACCGGACACGACGGGAAAGCCGCTTCGGGGCGGCCCAGGTAACGCAGCTAGGACAGCGGGGTGAAGATAATCGTTTGTCGACAATCTACAGGCCTCCATCATACCCCCATTTCGGCGAGTTGTCAACCACCGCGCCTATGGCTTTTCCTAGACAAACCCCTCTAAGCCACCTAGGCTGGAAATCCTTGCGCTTGCTGTCACACTGCCACCGTGTATCGCCTCACCTTGTCCAGGTCGACCTCGACACCAAAGCCCGGCCCGTCTGGTGTGCGGAGCAGGAGCCCTTCCGGCGTGAACGGCTGGGCCAGGAGGGTGTCGTGCAGGAACGTGGGGGGCGAGGGCCAGGTGACACAGGGCAGCGCGGCGGCGAGGTGCGCGGCGGCGACGGCGATGAGGTCATAGTACAGGGCGACCGACAGGCTGAGGCCCGCGGCCTCGAAGATGTGGGCAATCTTGAGGACGGCCAGGATGCCGCCATGCTTGGTGATCTTCATCAGGGCGAGGTGGGCGGCGCGCTGGCGGACGATGGTGATGGCGTCCTGGGGCGGGTAGATGGCCTCGTCGGCCATCATGGGTGTGTCGAGGCGGCGGGCCAGTTCGGCCATGTCGTCGATGCGGGCGACGGGCTGCTCGACGGCGCCCAGCGCCCCGATGCGCTCCATGGCGGTCAGGGCCGGGATGGCCTGGCCTAACGTGTAGCCGACGTTACCATCCACCTGAATGACGGCGCGGCCCATGACGGCCTCGGCGACGGCGCGGTAGCGGACGACGTCCTCGGTCGGGTCCAGGCCAATCTTCATCTTGAGGACGGGATAGGGCTGCTCGGCCAGCGCGGCCTGGGCCGCGTCGGCCATGCGCTCCGGCGTGTCGTGGCGGACGAAGCCCATCAGGGCGACCCCATCGCGCACCTTGCCACCCAACAGTTGGTAGACCGGCGCGCCGAGGGCCTTGCCCTTGAGGTCCCACAGCGCCAACTCGACACCCGCGTGCGAGGCGTAGTGGTGGGGCAGCGCCTTGTGCATCTTGCCCACCAGCCGCTCGATGTCCAGCGGGTCTTCGCCGAGCACCACCGGAATCACGTGCGTCTGCAGGTTCGCCAGCATCCCCTCGGCGCTCTCGCCGTAGTACGGGCCATCTACCGACGCCTGGCCGTAGCCGGTGATACCCTCGTCGGTGTTGACTTCGACAAAGACGGTGCGCGCGGTCGTGCGCAAGCCATACGAGGTGCGCAGCGTGTCGGCGCGGGGGATGGCGATAAGGCGGGCCGTGACGTTCGTGATGCGCATGGAATATCCTTAGGGGACCGTCTGCCACTGCTCGCGCGTCGCCAGGGTAATCATCACCAGGTGGGCGCGGTAGGCCTCAAAGATGTCCTGGCCGGTGAAGGCGACGGCGAAGTTGGAGGTGCGGACCGCGCCGGGCATTAAGGCGGCCGCGTCGGCCAGGGCCGTGTCCTTGAAGCCTAGCTCGATGGTCGTCGGCTTGTCGAACGTCACCGGCTGCATCTCGTCCAGGCGGGCCAGGGCGCGGCGCACGGCGTCGCGGATGACAGCCTGCTCTTTGACGGGAGCCATGATCTTGGCCGCGTACATCCCCACCGGCCACTTGACGACGGCCGTCTCGGCCCAGGGGCACAGGTCCTTCATCTCAGCCATGGCCGCCGCATCGCCCGACGCCATCGCCACCGGCACCCCGAACTCGCCGGCGATGGCTGCATTGAGGTCCAACTCGCCAACGGCGCGGCCGTTGATAGTCGAGTGGGTGAGGACGCCAGAGTTGGTGGTGTGGTTGAGGGTGCTGGGCGTGCCGACGCGGGCATGGAAGCCAATCTGGAACACGGCGGCGAACGAGGCGTCGATGCCCTCCATTTGGCCCAAGCGTCGCCCGGAGCGGCCAAACATGAGCATGGCCGCCGGGTGAAGCTGGCCCACCAGGAGGTTACGGGCGCTGCTGTGGCCGTCGCATACCAGGACCTCGGTCGCGCCCATCTCGACGGCGGCCTCGATGGCCGCGTTGACGTCGTCGGTGAGCCACTGGCGCGCCTCGTGGTGCCGCCGCCCGTCCCACATGGTGTGCTCCGGATGGACGACGCCGCTTACGCCTTCCAGGTCGGTCGTGATGAAGATTTTCATAGCGCCGTCTCGGCCCGGTGGCGGCCGCCCTTCTCGGACGACGCTTCGACGGTCACGCGCGTACCGGCGGGCGCGCGGACGACCCACTCGAGCCGCCGCGCCGGCTCCTTCCAGGGCCGCCGCCAGGCGTCCCACGCCTGGACGCGCTCGACGCGTCCGCCCAGGTGGCCCAGGTTGGTCTCGGCGTCGCCCGCCACGAAGCGCAGGTCGCCGTCGGCGCTGACACGGGCAGTCACGGGCTGCGCAATGTCGATGGTCAGGGCGCGCTGGGTCAGGTTGGTCGGCAAGTAGCCCTGGTTCTCGATGACCGCCGTCAGCTTGTAGACGTCGGCGGCGATGTGCTCAGCCTCGAGTTGCGTGACGCGCACCAGGGGCGAGGCGGCGGCGTGGCGCAGCGTGAACAGGGCGTTGGGTTCGTAGAGGGTGTGGAGGAACTGGGGCGGCGGGTTGCGGTGGATGTACATGGGGTCCCAGCCGCCTAGCTCGATGCGGCCCAGTTGCGGGTGGTCGTAGGGGCGCCAGTTGTTCCACGCGCCGGCGGCGTGCTCGTCGGCCCACGCGATGAGCGCCAGTTGCTCCTGCTCGTTGCGCGAGCGCTCTGGGAAGAATTGAGGCTTCTTAATGCCGACCTCGGTCTCGACGTCCCACAGTTCGGTGGCGAAGCTCGGGATGCCCAGGTGCTCGTAGACCCACTCGCCGAAGCCGCCGTGACGCGGCTTGGAGCCAAGCTCGGTGAAATCCTCGTAGATGGAGATGACGGGATAGCCGGTCAACTCCGTCCCCATCTTGCCCAGCGTCTTGAACAGTTGGACGTCCAGGACGTCCAGTTCGTGGTCACGGCGGTGTGAGGACGGGCGCAGGATGACGCCGCTGTGGCTGTGATAGGCCTGGAGGCCGGTGATGTTGGGGTGGTCGAGGACGAAGCGGGCCATGGCCGCCGCCTCCGGCTCGTTGAGCGGCAGCTCGCCCGCGCCGTACTCGCCGTACTCCGGCACCCAGTTGACCGGAAACTGGCGGTTGAGGTTGCCGTGGCGTGGCTTCATGATGGGCTGTGTGATGCCGTCCCAGGCGCGGAACGTCCCCTCGGGCAGCATGCGGTAGTACGTGCCCCCCAGGTCGCCAGGGCGGCGCAGCACGAGCAGGCGCGGGTCGACATCCGAGACCTTCCACTCGCCCTTGGGGTCGGGGATGCGCATCTGGAGGATGCGGCCGTCGCCGTCGATGTCTTCCAGGTGCAGGCCCTTGGGCTGTTCCTCCCACGGCAGGTAGTGACCGTTGCCGACGGTCTGGTACGGCGTCGTCATGCTGATCTCGGCGCCGTCTGGGTTGACGCGCGGCAGGATATACAGCGTGCGCGTGTCGAGCAACTCGGTCACGAAGGGGTCCTGGCCGTAGCGCTCCAGGACGTAGCCGATGGTGAAGAAGGCGACGGCCGAGGTGACGACCTCCTCGCCGTGGTTGTTGCCGTCGATGTAGAAGGCCGGCTTGTCCTCCGGCGCGCCCGTCGCATAGTTCGTGATGGTCATGAGCCAGATGTCGCGCTCGCGGTGGCTCTGGCCGATGGAGGACAGCCGCGCCAGCCCTGAGTACTGCTCGGCCAGCGCACGCAGGTGAGCGGTCAGTTCGTCGTGGAGGTAGTAACGGTTATAGTCGATGGGCATGGCTCTACACCTCGATTGTCATGCTCGCCAGGTCTCGTGGATAGTTGGTCAGCACCTCGCGCCCTGTGTCAGTCACGACGACGGTCTCGGAGTGACGGAAGCCGCCGAGACCCGGCACGTACAGCCCCGGCTCGCAGCTAAAGCACATGCCCGGCTCCAGGATGGTGTGGTCGCCCGAGTCGAGGAAGGGGGCCTCGTGAATCTCCATGCCCAGGCCGTGGCCGCTATGGTGGCGGACGTAGGGCAGGAGGTCATAGCGGGTCAGGTAGGCGCGGACCTTGTCATTGACCTCGCTACACGGAACGCCGGGGCGGATGGTGTCCAGGGCGATGTTCTGCGCTTCGAGCATGTGCTCGAAGAACAGGCGCTGGCGGTCGGTCGGCCGTCCCAGAATCATCGTCCGCTCTAGCTCGCTGTGGTAGCCGCCCAACTGCCCCGACCCCCAGGGGATGAGAACATCGCCCTCTTGCAACGGCGTCGAGTCGTCGATGGGGTGGGGGAGCGCCGTCTTGAGGCCACCGACGAAGCCGCCGCGCACCGGGATGCTGCCGTTGTCGTAGCCCCGGAAGTCAGGGCCTAACTGACGCATGGCCTCAGCGCTGGCGTCGGCCATGCATTGCAGGCTCAGGGCGATCTCGTTGACGCCGGGCGTGACCCGCTCCTGGATCATGCGCACCACGAGGTTGCCAAAGGGGACACAGGCGCGAATCAGCTCGATCTCGGCCGGCGATTTGAAGATGCGCAGCCCGTCCAGCCACTCGCGCATGTTTTCCAGCCGCGTGTCGGGGAGGAGCGCACTCAGGGTCGGGCCGCGATAGCCATACGTCCCACCGTAGCCATCGGAGTCGACACCTAGCGCATGCCCCGCCAGGCCCATCTCTCGCAGCAGGTCGACCAGCCACAGCATCGGGTGCTTGTGGTCGGGATATTCGGGGTAGACGCTCAGGCGCTGGATGGCGGGGATGCGCTGCTGGACGTGCTCCTCTTCCAGGAGCGGGACAAGCGCCGCCACCTCACCCGCGACAGGGATGACCAGGGCGATGGGCCGCTCGGTCGAGGAGTGGGCGAAGCCGGTCAGGTAGAAGTTGCGTAGCGCGCCGAACTGGACGAGCGCGGCCAGCCCGCGCCGCGCCAACTCGGCGCGCACGCGGTCGCGGCGCTCGGCGAACTCGGCGTCGGTAATCGAAAGCGGTACGGAGACGCTTGGCGTCATCGTGCCTCCGGTATCAGTAGTGCAGCGTCACAATCAGGTTCAGGTACTCGTCAATCGTGGCCGTGGCGTGGGGGCCGACGACGGCTGTCGAGTCGCGTTCCTCGACAATGGCCGGGCCGTCGAACGTCGCGCCGGCCGCCAACAGGTAACGGTCGTAGACCGGCGTGTCGACAAAGCCACCCAGCGCCGTGAAGTACACCGGGCGCGTGCCCTTGCGGGCCTTGGTCACCGACTCGGGGTCGTGTGGGGCCTGGGGTAGGGCCACGTTGGGGCGTGGGCTGGTCGCCGTCACGCGGCAGGTCATGATTTCCAGGTCCAGGTGACGGTGGGCGTGGCCGTAGATGTCCTCGTAGACCTGGTAGAACGTCGGCTTGATGACGTCGTCGATGGAGACATCGGCCAGGCGGCCGTCGGGCATGGGCACGGTGATCTCGTGGCCCTGGCCGACGTGGCGCAGGTCAGCGCTGCGCAGGAAGCGCATCTCGTCGTTGGGGACACCCGCCGCCGCCAGGGTAGCGCGGCCCTCGGCCTCCATGTCGGCGAAGACCTCGTCCAGGCGGGCCAGCGCGTCGGGCGTGAGCCGCGCGACGAAAGTGCGGGCGAAGTCGAAGGCGGCGGGCGCGGTCAGGAAGCCCAGCGCGCTGGCGACGCCCGCGCTGGTTGGGCAGACATAGCCCGGCATCTTGAGGGCGCGGGCAATCTCGTAGGCATGCACAGGCCCCGCGCCGCCAAAGGCCATCAGCTTGAGCCGGCGCGTGTCGCCGCCGCGCTCCGCGACGTGGACGCGGGTGGCCGAGATCATGTTCTCGTTCACAACCTGGAAGACGCCACGCGCCGCCTCGACGGGCGACAGCCCCAGCGGTTCGCCCACGTGGCGCATGGCCTCTTCCGCCGCCTGGAGGTTGAGCGACATGCGGCCACCGAGGAAGTAGTCGGGGTTGAGGTAGCCGAGCAGGGCGTCAGCGTCGGTGACGGTCGGCTCCTGGCCGCCAAAGCCGTAGCAGGCGGGGCCTGGCTCGGCGCCGGACGACTCCGGCCCGACCTTGAGCAGGCCCAACTCGTTGACGCGGGCAATCGAGCCGCCGCCCGCGCCGATCTCGATGAGTTCGATGGTCGGGATGCGGACGGGCAGGCCACTGCCGCGCTTGAAGCGGTGGACGCGGGCAATCTCGAATGTGTTGGCCTTGCTCGGCTGGCCGTTCTTGACCAGGCAGATCTTGGCCGTCGTGCCGCCCATGTCGAAGCTGACCAGGTTCGACTCGCCAATGAGGTCGCCAAAGTAGATGCTGACCAGGACGCCCGCCGCCGGCCCTGACTCGACCAGGCGCACCGGGAAGCGCGCCGCGGTGTGGGCGTCGACGATGCCGCCGCTCGAGTTCATGAGGTACAACTCGCGGCGGAAGCCGTCGTCGCGCAACTCCTGGGCCAGGCGTTGGACGTAGCGCTCGGTCATCGGCTGGACGTAGGCGTTGCAGACCGTGGTGGACATGCGCTCGTACTCGCGGATCTCCGGCGCGACCTCCGACGAGATGGAGACGCTGACGCCCGGCAGGTTCTCGGCCAGCCAGGCGCGGACGGCCTGCTCGTGGACCGGGTTCTTGAAGGCATGGAGGAAGCACACCGCGACGGCCTCGGCTCCCTCGTCGACGAGTGTCGCCTTGAGCGCCTGCAACTCAACGGTGTCGAGCGGCTTGACGACCTCGCCGCGCCCGTTGAGGCGCTCCGTCACCTCCAGGCGCAGCGGGCGCGCGACGAGCGGCTCGGGCAGGACGAGCAGCAGGTCGTAGATGTCGTAGCGCATCTCCTTGGCCATCTCGAGGATGTCGCGGAAGCCGCGCGTCGTGATGAGGGCTGTCTTGCTCCCCTTGCGCTCGATGAGAGCGTTGGTGATGAGCGTCGTGCCGTGGATGGCGTTGATGACATCGCCGCCCTCGGCGTTGACGCGGTCAAGCAGGACCCGCCAGCCCTCGATGACGGCCTTCGCCGGGGCCTGGGGCGTCGTCAGCGTCTTGTATGTCTCGATGCGGCCCGTTGTCTCGTCCGCCAGGACGAAGTCGGTGAACGTGCCGCCAATGTCGAAGCCGAAGCGATACTGGCTCATAGGGACTCCTGGCACGGGGTCGAAGTGCGCCCAGTATAGCAAGCTCTTTGAAAAGTGTCAAGTCTATTGTCGACAGTTGACAATACACAGGGGTGTGGTATACTGAGAGGACGAATGACGAAGGACCAACGACGAATTGTGCTTTCGTCCTTCGTCGTTGGTCCTTCGTCATTGACCATCGGTCGTTGGTCATCTGTCGTCAGGGAGAGTTACATGAGCGCCTACGACCCCATTGCACTAGAGATCCAGTGGCAGCGGCTCATCGCCATCATGGACGAGATCGACAATGCCACCGTCCGCACGTCGTTCTCGACCATCGTCGGTGAGAGCCGCGACTTTGCCTGCATCCTGCTGGACCAGGACGGCCTGTCGCTGTGCCAGTCGTCGTTCAGCCCACCCAACTTTTGCGTCATCCTGCCCCGCACGGCCCGCGAGATGTTCCGCCGCTACCCCGTCGCCAGCCTGCGCGAGGGCGACGTCCTCATCACCAACGACCCGTGGATTGGCACGGGTCACCTGCCCGACTACGTCGTCGTCACGCCGGTCTTTTACAAGGGCAAGGTCGTCGGCTTTATGGGCACGGTGGCGCACCTGTCAGACGTGGGCGGCCACATTGGCGACATCGAAGCGCCCGACGTGTTCACCGAGGGCTTGCGGCTGACGCCGGTCAAGCTGTTTGAGGGCGGGCAACCCAACGCTATGCTGGAGGAGATCATCGCCAACAACTGCCGCGTGCCCAACATGGTGCTGGGCGACCTGCACGCCATCATCGGCACGCACTGGATTGGCGCCAAGCGGCTCCAGGAGTTCCTGGACGACTATGGGATGGCCGACCTGGTCGCCCTATCCGACGAGATACACGGCCGCTCGGAGGAGGCGATGCGCAAGGCCATCGAGGCGCTGCCCGACGGACGCTACGAGTTCGGCCTGGACATCGACGGCTATATCGACCCCGTCCACCTCCACGCCACGGTCGAGATTCGCGGCTCCGACATCTACGTAGACTACAGCGGCACGTCGCCCCAGACCAAGAAGGCCGCTATCAACTGCGTCTATAACACGACGTTCGCCTCGACGCTGTATCCCTTCAAGTGCTCCCTGGCGTCGCGCATTCCCAACAACGAGGGCCTGTTTCGGCCCATCCACGTCACCGCGCCCAGGGGCTGCATCCTCAACTGCGAGTTTCCGGCCGCCGTCAAGGCGCGCGCCAAGAACACCAACAACATCAACCAGGTTCTCTTTGGCGCGGTGTGGTCTGTCCTCGGCGAGCACGCCCAGGCGGGCGCGGGGTCCATCTGGCCCTTCCACATCTCCGGTTACGAGGAGGGCTACGGCCGCTTCAACGCCCATATGCTCCCCCACGGCGGGCGTGGCGCGATGCGCGAGCTAGACGGGATGATTCCCGTCGCCTTCCCCCACAACTCGACGGTCACGCCAACCGAGATTATGGAAAGCGAGTCGCCCATCCTCATGTGGCGCAAGGAGTATCGGCCCGACTCGGCGGGCGCGGGGCGGCGGCGCGGCGGGCCGGGCCAGATCATCACCATCCAGTCCATCGCCCAAGGCCCGACGACGATGACGCTACGCCCGGACAAGATGTTCTTCAACCCGCCGGGCATCAACGGCGGGCGACCCGGCACGGTGGGCGAGGTCTGGCTCAACGGCGAGAAGATCACCCGCTTCCCGCCCATCCAGTTCAACCCGGGCGACGTGGTCGAGCTGCGGCTGCCGGGCGGCGGTGGTTTTGGCGACCCGACGCTCCGCGAGCCAGAGCGTGTCCGCGAGGACATCGAGCGCGGCTACATCACGCCCCAGTTCGCCCGCGACGTGTACGGCATCGAAATCTATTGACACAGCTTGAGACCTGACAGGTTTTCAAAACCTGTCAGGTCTGACATCGGGAGGAAGGCATGAAGATTACGGCTGTCAAGCCCTATGTGATTGGGATTCCGCGCAAGGCGATGCTGACCACCTCGTATGGCAGCGTCAACGACGCTGTGACCATCCTGGTGCGCGTCGAGACCGACGAGGGCATCGTCGGCTGGGGCCAGTCGGCCATGGACATGCCGTTCTACGGCGAGACGGCCGAGGGCATGATGGCGAACATCAAGGCCCACCTGATTCCCGCTGTCCTGGGCGAAGACCCAACGAACATCGAGCGGCTGGTGGGCAAGATGCACAAGGCGCTGCCCCACCACTACTCGTCCCACGCCGGCATCGAGTTCGCGCTGTGGGACCTCAAGGGCAAGGCGCTCGGCGTGCCCGTCTACCAACTGTTGGGCGGCAAGGTGCGCGATGGCGTCGCCATCATGGGCTTCGTCCACCACGACGAGCCAGCGGGCATGGCCCAGCACGCCCAGGACGCCCTGGCCGACCGCCCGTACCCTGTCCTCAAGATGAAAATCGGCATGGACCCCCAGGAGGACGTGGCCCGCTATCGCGCCGTCGCCGAGGCCGTCATGGGGCGCGCCGTCATCCAGGTTGACGGCAACGTGGGTTACACGCTGGGTCAGGCCATCCCGGCCCTGACCCAGATGGAGCGCATCGGGGCGCTGGGGGCCGTCGAGCAGCCGGTGGCGCGGTTGGACGACCTGGCCGAGTTGGCGCGGCGCTTGAGCACGCCCATCATGGCCGACGAAGCCATCTACCCGCCGGGCGACGCCATCTCCCTCGTGCGCGCCAACGCGGCGCAGATCGCCCTGATGAAGATTACCAAGCACGGCGGCATCCTGGCCGTCCAGAAGATTGCCTCGATCTTCGAGGCGGCGGGCCTCAGCCTGTCAGTCGCCATCTACTACGACCTCATCGCCGTCGCGGCGGCGCACATCGCGGCCAGCACGCCGTGTGTGACGTGGCCCTCGCCGAACACCTATCTCGCCGACACGTTCCTCGGCGAGCCGTTCGAGCCGGAAGGGCTGCTGCTGCGCGTCCCCGAGCGGCCGGGCTTCGGGGTTGATATCGACCTGGACAAGGTGCGCCGTTACACCGTCATGGAGTAAGCTATGACATCCGCTTCCCAGATTAGGGACTACGACCCCATCGCGCTTGAGATCCAGTGGCAGCGGCTCATCGCCATCATGGACGAGATCGACAATGCGACGGTCCGCACCTCGTTCTCGACCATCGTCGGCGAGAGCCGCGACTTCGCTTGCATCCTGCTGGACCAGGACGGCTCGTCGCTGTGTCAGTCGTCGTGGAGTCCGCCGGACTTCTGCGTCATCATGCCGCGCACGACGCGCGACATCCTGGCCCGCTTCCCGGTCCACACGTTGGAGGAAGGCGACGTCCTGGTCACCAACGACCCCTGGATTGGCACGGGGCACCTGCCCGACTACATCGTCGTGACACCGGTCTTCTACCGGGGCAAGGTCGTCGCCTTCATGGGCACTATCGCCCACCTGTCGGACGTCGGCGGCCATATCGGCGACATTGAGTCGCCCGACGTGTTCACCGAGGGCTTGCGCCTCGCGCCGGTCAAGCTGTTCGAGCGCGGCCAGCCTAACGCGATGCTCGAAGAGATTATCGCCAACAACTGCCGCGTGCCCAACATGGTACTCGGCGACCTGCACGCGATTATCGGCACGCACTGGATTGGCGCGCGGCGCATCCAGGAGTTCCTCGAAGACTACGACATGGCCGACATGGTCCTGTTGTCCGACGTCATCCACAGCCGGTCGGAAGAGGTCATGCGGCGCGGCATCGAGGCGCTGCCCGACGGCCGCTACGAGTACGACCTGGACATCGACGGCTACATCGACCCCGTCCACCTGCACGTCGCCGTCGAGGTCAAGGGATCCGACGTCTATATCGACTACACGGGCACGTCAGGGCAGACGAAGAAGGCATCCATCAACTGCACCTTCAACACGACGTACGCCGTCTCCATCTACCCGTTCAAGTGCGCGCTGGCGTCGCGCATTCCCAACAACGAAGGCCTGTTCCGCCCCATCCACATCTCGGCTCCCGAAGGCTGCATCCTCAATTGCACCTTCCCCTCGCCGGTTAAGGCGCGCGCTAAGACGACCAACAACGTCAACCAGGTCCTGTTCGGCGCCGTGTGGCCCATCCTCGGCGAGCACGCCCAGGCCGGGGCGGGATCCATCTGGCCCTTCCACGTCTCCGGCGTCGAGGAGGGCTACGGCCGCTTCAAGGTCCACATGCTGCGCCACGGCG
>CAZLBQ010000035.1:0-20829 GCA_964557745.1 uncultured Anaerolineales bacterium | reverse complement strand
GAGGCCGCTCAGCCCCTGGGCGGCCTTCTCGTTGGCCGCGCCGCTGACCTGGGCGCGAACGGTGGGCGGGGTGGCGTTCTGGCCGACGATGATGTTGGTGCGGTTGAAGCTGAACAGGAAGCGGCTGTCGCCGCGGAACTCGGAGTCGACGGCGTGCAGGTTCGGGACATTGAAGACGACGATGACGAGGTCGTGCAGACCCTCGGTCAGGCCGGGGATCACCAGCCCGAACTCCTGCTGCGCCCCGTTGCTGAGCTGGTAGGGGATGGCCGTCTGGGACTGGCCCTTGACGCACGGCTTCTGGATGTAGTCGACGAGGCAGACGAGCATGAATTCCATGTCCAGCCCCGTCTGGTTGCCGAAGACCACCTGGCCCTCGAATGTCGCGCCGGGCGCGATGGCGAAGGTGACGGCGTCGACGCCCCGCGCCGCGCTCGTGACCTTGAGACTTGTGACGCGCTCGACGCCCTGGGGCGTCGCCATCAGCCGGGGGACCACGACCACGGCGGCCAGCGCCGCCACCACCAATACCAGGACGGCCAGGATCACGAGGGCCTTCTTCATCGTCGTCTCTCCTCTCGCCATGTCGATAAGAAACAGCCGAGTAGGCTCAGCGCACTGAGCCTACTCGGCGCCGCGTCATCGCTCTATTTTAGTACCGACCGCTGTTCGAGGTGTAGAAGCTCGTGGTGTTGTTGAAGATGTCGCGGGCGAAGTGGTAGCTGCGACCGTAGTACCAGTCGAGGAAGCTGTCCACGTAGTGCCAGGTGTAGGTCACCCACGACACGCCGTAGTAGTTGGCGACACCCCAGTGGGTGCAGTTGTTGGCGGTGTGCTTGCAGGCATACGTCGCGTCGTAGAGCTGCGGCATGATGAAGGAGGCCTGGGTCTTGCCCTGGACGTAGACGTTGCTGTTGGGCGTGCCCCAGAAGATGCGGGTCGAGCCGGTCACGCTGCCGAACAGGTCGGGGGTCAGGGCCTCGGTTCCGGTCTGGGCGCTGCTGCCGGCGACCTGGACGGTCTTGGCGGCGGGCGCGCTGTCCTGGCTCATCACGGGGGCGGGAACGCTGGCGGCGTCCGCGGCCACGGCAAAGCGCATGCGGCCGGTCTCGGAGCGGCCGGCCTCCCCAGCGGGGGCGGCGGCGACGGTCTGCTTGCCAGCGGGGGCTTCGTCCTTCTTGGGACCATCAGCAGAGGCGGGAACGACGGCGATCAGAGCAACCATCAGGGCCAGAGCGAGCATCACGATACGGGTCTTCATCACAAACCTACCTTTCTTCTACTCTGTCTGTCGTACGGGTGAAACAGCCTCGTGCCCCTATACTACCAGATACCGCGCGCCCGCGCCGTGAACTGGCTCACCGCGCCGCTGTGAACTATTACACAGCGGCAGCCGCCCGCCGCTCAAGCGCCAGGCGCGCCTGTTTCTAGACTCGCGCCCCCACTTGGACTAAACTTACCCTCGGTATTCAGCAGGCGGCAGGCGGCAGGCGGCAGGCGGCAGGCGGTACTCAGCACTCAATATTATGTCATGAAAATCACCCTCAAAAGCGCCAAAGATATTGAAGCCATGCGCGTCTCGGGACACCTCGTCGCCGAGATCTTCCAACTGCTCGGCGAGGCCATCGAACCCGGCGTCACGCTGCGCGAGTTGGACCAACTCGTCGACTACTTCATTAAGAAGCGCGGCGCACAGGGGCTGTACAAAGGCTACAAGGGCAGCGCGGCCAACCACCCACCGTTCCCCGGTGTCATCTGCGCCTCGGTCAATCACGAGATTTGCCACGGCATCCCGGACGACCGCGTCCTCAAGATTGGCGACATCGTCAAAATCGATATCGGTCTCAAGTATCGCGGCTGGTGCGGCGACTCGTGCGTGACGTACGCCGTCGGCAAGGTCCCCGCCCAGGCGCAGCGCCTGATGGACATTACCAAGCAGGCCCTCAACCTCGGCATCCGCGCCGCCCAGCCCGGCAACGACCTCAACGCCATCGGCTACGCCATCGAGAGCTTCGCCCGCCAGCAAGGGGTGTCCGTGGTGCGCGAGTGGGGCGGCCACGGCATCGGGCGCAACCTCCACGAGCCGCCGTCGGTGTCCCACGTGGTCCAGCAGAGTGAAAGCGTGCGCCTCAAGCCCGGCATGGTCTTCACCATCGAGCCGATGATCAACCTGGGCGGCCACGCCTGGACGCTGCTCGGCGACGGCTGGACCGTCGTGACCAACGACGGCTCGCTGTCGGCGCAGTACGAGCACACGGTGGCGATCACGGACAAAGGGCCAGATATTCTGACCAAACTTTAACAGGGAAGTCTATGTCCTCCTCCATGTGGCGCGCCCGGCTGGTCGGTGTCGACCTGTCGGACGAAGCGCGCTCGATCTTCGACGACCTCATCACCGAGAATGAGCGGCTGCGCGACCAACTGGAAGACCTCCGCCTGGCTGCCGCGGCCGCCACACGGGCGGCCCCCTCGGCTCCCGCCAGCGCCGGGGAGCGGGCGACCGGCGCCCCCGCGCGCGGGGCCATCCTCGACACGCGCCAGTTCGCCCCCGACCGCGTCCTCATTACCGCCAGCGCGTCGGGCCAGGCCAAGCGCACCGAGTTGAACAGCTACTACCGCCAGCGGCGTGGCGGCGTCGGCAACTACGACCTCAAGACCCGCGAGGACGACCCCGCCCAGTTCCTCGTCGTCGCCAGCGTCGGCGACAGCCTGCTCATCCTGACCCAGACCGGCAAGGCCTACCGCACCGCCGTCGCCGACATCCCGGCTACGGAGCGCAACGCGCGCGGTGACAGCCTCCACAAGCTGGCGGGCATGCCGGCCGAGGAGCGCATCGCCGCGCTGCTCGCCCTCAGCGAAGCCGACCTCCAGAAGTACATCGTCTTCGGCAGCCAGACGGGCTTCGTCAAGCGCATGCGCGGCCACTACTTCGGCGCGACGCTCGAGCCGGGCAAGGTCGTCATGGACCCGCGCCAGACGGGTGGGCCGGCCGCCGCTATGTGCCTCAGCAACGGCGTCGCCGACATCCTCATGGTCAGCCAGGGCGGGATGGCGGTGCGCTTCAACATCAGCACCGCCCCCTTGCAGGCTGCGCCCGGCATCAAGCTGCGCCAGGGGGACCGGCTGGCGGGCCTGGCGGCGGTGATGGAGGAGAGCGCCGTCGGCATTGTCACCAAGGACGGTCTGGGCACGCGGCGGCTGATGGAGGGCTTCACGCCCAACAAGTCGCCCGGCGCGGCGGGCAAGATTATCATGAAGAGCGAGGAGATCGTGGGCATCGCTCTTGCTCCCGACGACGCCGAGCTGGTCTGCCTGACGGCCTTCGCCAAGGTCGTCCGCTTCAGCGCCGACGAGATTCCCGCCAAGACGGCCCCGGTCCAGGGCGTGGACATTGTGGACGTGCGGGGGGATGCCGTCACGACTGTGGCAATCCTGGAGTAGCGCGCCCGGCCGTACTTGCAAAACTTTGCCCAATTGATGTATAGTTCATAGCGCAACGCGTCATAACCAGGCTATCCCTTCCTCAAGGAGACGACGATGTCCGAAAACCTGACCCTCAGCCAACTCATGCACAATATGCCCAAGGTGTTCAAGGCCGACCGCGCCGCCGGGCTGGACGCTGACATCCAGTTCAAGTTTAGCGGCGACGAGCCGGGCAACTACGTCCTGGGTATTCATAACGGCCATGCCTCGATGACCGAAGGCATCATGGACGAGCCGACCGCCACCATCGAAGCGCCGTCCGACGTCTGGAAGTCCATCGCGCTGGGCCAGTCCAACGCTATGACGGCGTTCATGACCGGCAAGATCAAGGCGACCGGCGACATGGGCCTGCTCATGCGGATGCAGAGCCTGTTTGGATAACTCACCAAGTCCTGAAACGTGAAACGTGAAACGTGAGGTAGAAGCCACGTTTCACGTTTCACGTTTTATGCCCCCCCTTTCACGCTTCCCCGCTCGGTCGATTTGCCTTTTCTTCGTGGATGTTTATAATCGGTGCGTAGTGAAATCTCCACCAACCCCAAGCGACTCGCAATTCAGAACGCTTGCCTCTGCCAGCCATACCGCTGTCATCGACCAAGGGGGTGCGCGTGAAAATAAGCGGCAGCTATACCTTTGATGCCCCGCAGGATGACGTCTGGGCCTTGTTGATGGACCCTGACGCCATCTCGCAGGCGATCCCCGGTGTGGAGAAGTTCCACGCCGTGGGCGAGAACGACTACGAGACCCACCTCAAGATTGGCCTGGGCGCGGTGAGTGGGCAGTACACGGGCCGCGTCACCCTCTCCGATATTGACGCCCCCACTCACTACCATATGAAAATCGGCGGCAAGGGCCAGCGCGGCTTCGTCAACGGCGAAGGCACCATCACCCTCGAGCCGCAGAACGGCAAGACCGTCGTCCACTACACGGGCGACGCCGCCCTCGGCGGCCAGCTCGCCGGCGTGGCCCAGCGCCTCGTCGAAGGCGCCGCCCGCACCCTGATTAACCAGGGCTTCAAGTCTCTGGAGGCGCAACTCGCCGCGCGGCGTGCGGCTGTCCCTGCGCCCGAAGCAGCGCCAGCGCCCACGCCCGAGGCTGCGCCCGTCCCAGCGCCCGAAGCGGCGCCGACCGTCCCGCCGTCGGCGGCCTACCCGCCGCCACCCCCGCCGCCCCCGCCGGTGGAACTCCCCTCCGCCGTGCCGGCCATCCCAACCCGCTGGCTCATCGCGGGCGGCCTTGCCCTTGTGCTTGTCCTGTGGCTGCTGTTGCGCCGCCGCTAGTCTGATGTCAGGGCGTGGGGATAACCCCACGCCCTGCGGCGCCAGCACTGCTGAACGTTGACCCCAACTGTCCGGAAGTCGCTGCGCGTGTCCAGCCGCTTCCCTGACGACCCAGACCCACCCCGTTTCCGATGGGCTAGCCGCCTCAGCGGCGGGCCTCACCAACCGAGAAGAGGAGATGGACTGTGACCACTGTGACAATGACTGTTAACGGCCAGCGCTACTCCCACGATGTCGAGCCGCGCCTGCTGCTCGTCCACTACCTGCGCGATGTCCTGGGGCTGACCGGGACGCACGTGGGCTGTGACACGAGCCAGTGCGGCTCGTGCACGGTTCACCTCGACGGGCAGGCCGTCAAGTCGTGTACCATCCTGGCCGTGCAGGCGGACGGCGCGAACATCACGACCATCGAGGGCCTCGCGCCGGCCGGCACGCTCCACCCACTACAGGAGGGCTTCTGGGAGAAGCACGGCCTGCAGTGTGGCTTCTGCACCCCCGGCATGATTATGACCGCCGCCGACCTCCTGGCCCGGAACCCCAACCCCTCGGAAGCCGAAATCCGCGCCGGGCTCGAAGGCAACATCTGCCGCTGCACCGGCTACCAGAACATTGTGCGCGCCGTGCAGTACGCGGCGGAGAAGATGGCCGCCCAGCCTGCCGGCGCAACAGGGGACTAAGCCAATCGAGTGCTGAGTGCTGAGCGCCGGGCGCCGAGTCGAAGTCGCGCTCCTCACTCAGAACTCACTACTCAGAACTCAGGACTACCAGGAGATAGCCTATGGCAACCCAGATGATCGGCTCCAGCATCAAGCGCGTCGAGGACCCGCGTTTCATCACCGGCAAGGGCCTGTACACCGACGACATCAAGCTGCCCGGCATGGTCCATGCCGTCTTCGTCCGCAGTCCCCACGCCCACGCCCGCATCAACAGCATCGACGTCAGCGCCGCGCGCGCCCTGCCCGGCGTCGCCGCTGTTTACACGGGCGCCGACATGGCCGCCACGGGCGTCGGCTCGATCCCCTGCGGCTGGTCGCTGCCCGGCCTGCGCACCCCGGCCCACCCGCCCATCGCCGTCGACGAGGTCAACTACGTCGGTGAGATTGTCGCCGTCGTCCTCGCCAGCGACCCCTACACCGCCTACGACGCCGTCGAAGCCATCGTCATCGACTACGACCCGCTGCCCGCCGTCGTCGACCCCAAGGCCGCCCACAACGGCCCGACCGTCCACCCCGACATCCCCGACAACGTCGCCTTCGACTGGTCGCTGGGCGACAAGGACAAGACCGACGCCGCCTTCGCGGGCGCCGCCAAGACCGTCAAACTGGACCTGGTCAACAACCGCCTCATCCCCAACGCCCTCGAACCGCGCGCCGCCGCGGCCCGCATCGAGCCGACGGGCGACATTACACTGTGGGTCACCTCCCAGAACCCCCACATCCACCGCCTGCTCATGGCAGCCTTCGTCCTCAACCTGCCCGAGCACAAGCTGCGCGTCATCGCCCCCGACGTGGGCGGCGGCTTCGGCTCCAAGATTTTCGTCTACGCCGAGGAGGTCATCGTCGTCTGGGCCGCCTTGCAGAGCAAGCTGCCCGTCAAGTGGACCTCGACGCGCAGCGAGAGCTACATCGCCGACGCCCACGGCCGCGACCACGTCAGCGAGGCCGAGATGGCCTTCGACGCCGACGCCCACATCACCGGGCTGCGCGTCACCACGTGGGCCGGCATGGGCGCGTACCTGTCCACCTTCGCCACCGCCATTCCGACCTACCTCTACGGCACGCTCCTGTCGGGCCAGTACCCGATTCCGGCCATCTACTGTCATACCTATGGCATGCTCACCAACACCGTCATGGTCGACGCCTATCGCGGCGCGGGCCGCCCTGAGGCGACCTACGTCGTCGAGCGCCTGGTGGACCTGGGCGCGCAGGCGTTTGGCATGGACCCGGCCGAGATGCGTCGCCGCAACTTCGTCGCCCCCGACCAGTTCCCCTTCCAGACCCAGGTTGCCCTGCAATACGATAGCGGCGACTACGGCGCGACGCTGGAGAAGGCGCTGGCCCAACTGGGCTACGCCGACCTACGCGCCGAGCAAGAGGCGGCGCGCGCCCAGGGCCGCCTGCTGGGTGTCGGCTTCTCGACGGCCATCGAAGCCTGCGGCCTCGCCCCCTCGGCGGTCGTGGGCTCGCTGGGCGCGGGCGCGGGCCAGTGGGAGAGCGCGCTGGTGCGCGTCCACCCCACG
Organism: uncultured Anaerolineales bacterium; assembly: GCA_964557745.1. Taxonomy (GTDB): domain Bacteria; phylum Chloroflexota; class Anaerolineae; order Epilineales; family JAHCIE01; genus JAHCIE01. The sequence continues at coordinate 13,827 of CAZLBQ010000035.1, read as the reverse complement.
GGCAAGATTTCGGTCCAGACCGGCTCGCACAGCCACGGCCAGGGCCACGAGACGACCTTCGCCCAGATCGTCGCCGACGGCCTCGGCGTCGCCATGGACGACATCGCCATCCAGCACGGCGACACCGGCCAGTCGCCCTTTGGCTGGGGCACGTACGGCAGCCGCTCGGCCGCCGTCGGCGGGACGGCCATCGCCCTGAGCGTCAACAAGCTGGTGGACAAGATCAAGCGCATTGGGGCGCACATGCTGGAAGCGGCTCCCGAAGATGTGGACTACACCGAGGGCAAGGTGGTGGTCAAGGGCGCGCCCCAGCGCTTCAAGACGTTTGGCGAGATCGCCCTGATGGCCCACCTGGCCCACATCTACCCCAAGGACCTGGAGCCCGGCCTGGAGGCGACGACCTTCTTCGACCCGACCAACTTCACCTTCCCCTTCTGCGCCCACGTCGCCGTGGTCGAGGTCGACCCCACCACCGGCCGCGTCGAGGTCAAGCGCTACGTCGCAGTGGACGACGTCGGTAACATCATCAACCCCATGATCGTGGACGGCCAGTTGCACGGTGGCATCGCCCAGGGCATCGGCCAGGCGCTCTACGAGGGCGCGGTCTTCGACGAGACCGGCCAGTTGCTCAGCGGCTCGATGATGGACTACGCCCTGCCGCGCGCCCGCTACCTGCCTATGATCGAGACCGACAAGACGGTGACGCCCGCGCCGCAGAACGTCCTGGGCGTCAAGGGCGTCGGCGAGATTGGGGCCATCGCCTCGCCCGCCGCCGTCGCCAACGCCGTCGTGGACGCCCTCAAGCACCTGGGGGTCACGCACATCGACATGCCCATCACGGCGCAGAAGGTCTACGCCGCCATCCATGCTGACGCTTAAAACGTGAACCGTGAAATCTGAGCCGGCCACGCATCGCGTTTCACGTGTCACGTCCCCGGAGGACCAATGTACCCAGCCAAGTTCGACTACATGCGCGCCAATTCCATCACGGAGGCGGTGTCGCTGCTTCAACAGAACCCCGAAGCCAAGATTATCGCCGGCGGCCACAGCCTGCTGCCCCTGATGAAGCTGCGCCTGGCGACGCCTCCCGCCCTCATCGACATCGCCCGCATCGCCGACCTCAAGGGCGTCCGCCAGGAGGGGAACGGCGTCACCGTGGGCGCGCTGACGACCCACAATGAGATCGCTGCGTCAGACGTGGTCCAGCGCCTGGTCCCGGCCCTGGCCGAAGCCGCCGGTCACGTCGGCGACGTCCAGGTGCGCAATCGGGGCACCATCGGCGGCAACATCGCCCACGCCGACCCGGCCAGCGACCTGCCGACGGTCCTGCTGGCGCTGGACGCCGAGATTCGTGTCGTCGGCCCGGGCGGCCAGCGCGCCATCGCCGCGCGTGACTTCTTCGTGGACCTGATGACCACCTCGCTCAACCCCGACGAGGTTATCACCAGCGTTCACGTCCCCGCCGCGCCCAAGTCAGCCTACGTCAAGTACGAGAACCCGGCGTCCGGTTACGCCATGCTGGGCGTGTGCGCGGCGGTCGAGATGAACGGCGGCGGCTTCAGCGGCGCGCGCGTCGCCCTCGGCGGCGCCACGCCCACCCCGCACCGCCTGACCGGCGTCGAGGCAGCCCTGAAGGGGGCGACAGCCGAGCGGGCGCACGACATCGCCCAGAGCGCGGGCGACGGCATCGATGACTGGATGGGCGACATTCACGCCTCGGCGGACTACCGCAAGGCGGTCGCGCCCGTTTTCGTCGAGCGCGCCATCGTGGCCGCCGCTGGCCGCTAACCACGCCCTGCAAGGGAGAGGAGGTTCTCGTGTCGAACCCGCTCGTCGCCGTGATGCCGATGGATACCCAACTGGACGATGCCGTGCGCGCCTTGCAGAGCGCCGGCATCCAGGATATCACCTTCGTGGCCCTCAGCACGGCGTCCGGCTATCCTCAACTGGCCGGCTTCGCCATGCAGCCGGGCGTGATCGCCGTCACCCAGATGCTCAACCCTGACACGACCGTGAACGTCGACGGGGTCGGCTCGCTGTTCGTCAGCGGCGCAGGCGCGGGCCATACGGCCCAGCAGGCCCAGGACCTCGACAGCTTCCTGCGCGACGCGCTCCACTACGACAGCGACGACCACGGCGCGGCGCTCCTCCAGCAACTCCGCGATGGCCACGCCCTGCTCGTCGTCGACAGCCGCCATGACGAGGCGCGGTCCATCCTGCAGGGGCATGGGGCCGTCGGCCTGCATTAACGTCAGACGATTGTCATGCCGAACGCAGTGAGGGGACTGCTCTGACAGCCTCTTCAGAGCAGTCCCCTCACTGCGTTCGGGGTGACAGGATGGCGCCGACTTGAGTCGGCGGGCATAAGGAGGACCGCTTGTCTTGAGCGGTCCTCCTTTGTTGTCGGCTTGCTCGTCACTCGGTCACATACCTGGACCCCGAAGCGCTGCCATGACCCTGTCCGCGCCTACCATCTCCGTCAGCACAGCGAGGGGATTCGGCAGGCTCTCCCGCTTGAGCCACTCGACGCGGAACAGAAGGCCCGGTATCACCGCCGAATGATAGCCTCCGTCGCCGTCGGCGACGATGGGCGCGTAGCTGCCCCCCTCGTCCAGCGCCCAACCGTCGATGCGCTCCTTGCCCGCGCGCGGGTCAAACACCCAATACTCTGGGACGCCCGCCGTCTGGTACTCGTAGAACTTATCGGCGCGGTCGCGGCCCACGCTGTCGTCGGACACGATTTCGATGACGAGGTCGGGCGCGCCCTCCAGTCGGTTCTCCGTCAGTCGGCTGAGATGGTCGGACCGGATGAACAGGACATCGGGGTCGCGGGACGGGCCGTCCGCCCAGAGCTTCACTTCGAAAGGCGCGCTCAGCACCTTGCCCAACTGCATAATATCAGCCAGGAAACGCAGCAACGCAGCAAGAAAAGTGGCGAGATCCTGATGGCGTTCTTTCGGTGGCATGTGAACGATCACCTCCCCAGCGACCCACTCGGCCCGCGTATCTTCGCCCGCCCACGCCAGGTACTCCTCGTAGCTCATCTTGAGCCGCGTCTCCGCTGTCGTTGGGGGAGGGGCCTGCGTCAGTTGCGCTTCCATCGTGCCGCCTTCCTGCGTCTCTTGGCCTCAGCTTGAACCTGCGCGCAGATTGTAGAGCTTCGCGTCTATGCTGTCAAACGTCCCACGAGTCGGCTTTCCCATCTCCTGCTAAGAAAGCTATAATTAAGGCGAGACAGCCATCCGCTTTTTACATCATGAGGCTCGCCCTGTCCTTCGAGTTAAGGATAAAACCATTGACTACCCCAGCCGCACCCGCTGCCATCCAATCCATTGACGATGTCCTCGCCCAATTCGCCACCCGCTCCTACGTCGCCGAGCGCGGCCTGGCAACCTCGGTGTTCCTGGCCTTGCGCCTGGGCCGCCCCCTCTTCCTGGAAGGCGAGGCTGGCGTCGGCAAGACGGAAGTCGCCAAAGTCCTGAGCGAGCTGCTCCAGACGCGTCTCATCCGCCTCCAGTGCTACGAGGGTCTCGACGTCAACAACTCCGTCTACGAGTGGAACTATACGCGGCAGTTGCTCGAGATCCGCCTCCTCGAAGCGGCCGGCGTCCGCGACCAGCACACCGCCATGCGCGAGGTCTTCAGCCCTGACTTCCTCATCCGCCGCCCCTTGCTCCAGGCCATCGACTACGAGGGCGACAGCCCGCCCGTCCTGCTGATTGACGAGCTAGACCGCGCCGACGAGGAGTTCGAAGCCTTCCTGCTGGAACTGCTGTCCGACTTCCAGATTACTATTCCCGAACTGGGGACGGTCAGCGCCAAGCGCGCCCCCGTCGTCATCCTGACCTCCAACCGCACGCGCGAGATTCACGACGCCCTCAAGCGGCGCTGCTTGTACTATTGGATTGACTACCCCAGCCAGGCCAAGGAGTTGCAGATCGTGCAAGCCAAAGTGCCCGGTGCGACGCAGACCCTGGCCCGTCAGGTGACGACCTTTGTCCACCACCTGCGCTCCCTCGACCTCTACAAGCTCCCTGGCGTGGCCGAGACCCTCGACTGGGCGGCCGCGCTCGTCGCCCTCGACCAGCCGGGCCTCACCCCCGAGGTCGTCGACGACACGCTGGGCGTCATCCTCAAGTACCAGGACGACGTCCAGAAGGTGCGCGACCTGGGTCTGGAAGGCTTGCTCAACCGCTTGCGGATTACGGGCGCGGGCTGATTATGACGCTGAATTCGGAACAGGCCGCCGCGTGGGCGCAGCAGCTTGAGCAACTGGCCGAGCGGCAGGCGGCGGGCGCGCAGGGACGCGGGCTGCTGCGGCACGTTCTGCTTTTTGGCCGCTTCCTGCGCCAGATGGGCGTCCAGGTCAACACGGCCCAGATGCTCGACCTGCTGGCGGCCCTTGACTACGTCGATGTCACGAACCAGCAGGACTTCTACTGGGCAGCGCGCTCCGTCCTCGTCACGCGCAAGGATGACCTGCCGCGTTTCGACGACGCGTTCCGCCTGTTCTGGCAGCGCGCCCTCGCCAACCAGATGCCCGACTTCTCACCGTTGCTGCCCCAGACCAACGTGCCACCGCGCCAGAAGTCGGGCCAGCCGCCTCAAGAGCCGCCCCCGGAGAAATCCCAGGAGCGCACCATCGCCCTGGCTGAGCCGAGCGACGACGACGAGGCGGCGGGCGAGGACAGCGAGGGCGAGACGCCCGACCTGATCCTGTCCGCCAGCCCGGCTGAGATTCTCAAGCACAAGGACTTCGCCCAGTACACGTCGGAGGAACTGGCCCTGGCGCGCTACCTGATGCGTGAGATGACCTGGGAGTTGGGAAAGCGGCGCACGCGGCGCTTCAAGCGTGGCCACGGGCGGCGGCTGGACTTGCGGCGCAGCCTACGCAAGAATACCCGCTTCGGTGGCGAGATGGTCGAACTCGCCTGGCGCGAACCCAAGTTCAAGCCGCGCCCCATCGTGGTCATCGCCGACATCAGCGGCAGCATGGAGCAGTACTCGCGGCTGCTGCTGCACTTCATCCACACCCTGGCCCACGGCATGGACAACGTCGAGGCGTTCGTCTTCGGCACACGCCTGACGCGCATCAGCCACGAGTTGCGCCACAAGAATGTCGACGTGGCCGTCAACCAGGTGACGGGCATCGTCCAGGACTGGGCGGGCGGGACGCGGATTGGTGAAGCCCTCCACGCCTTCAACTTCAAGTGGGGACGGCGCGTCCTGGGGCGCGGGGCGATTGTCCTCATCATCAGCGATGGCTGGGACCGCGGCGACCCGAAGGTGTTGGGCGAGGAGATGGAGCGGCTGCAGCGCAGCTGCTACCGCCTGATCTGGCTCAACCCGCTGCTAGGTATGGCAGGCTATCAACCCTTGACACGAGGCATCGTCGCTGCCTTGCCCTACATTGACGACTTCCTGCCCGTTCACTCGCTGCATAGCCTATCCGTGCTAGGCGAACTGCTGATGAACCTGGGCGCCGCGCCCCGCCCGGCCCGCGCCCAACACGCCAGAAGGGTTGAAAGTTAAAGGTTAAAGGTTGAAGGTTCCGACCACCAACCTGCAACCTGCAACCCGATAGAAGGAGAAGCCGATGCGCGACATCCTCCCCACGCTCGAAAAGTGGCAGGCCACTGGCGAAGACATCGCCGTCGCGACGGTCGTCAAGGCCATGGGGTCTTCGCCGCGCCAGTTGGGGGCCAAGATGGCCGTCACACGGTCGGGCGACATGGTCGGTTCGGTGAGTGGCGGCTGCGTCGAGGGGGCGGTGTTTGAGGAGGCGCAGAAAGTCCTCAAGACCCGCCAGCCCCGGCTCGTCCGCTACGGTGTGGCTGACGAACTGGCCTGGGAAGTCGGCCTGGCCTGCGGCGGCAGCATCGAGGTCTTCATCGAACCCCTCGACTGGTGAGGACCCATGCCGACGTATCATCTCTACCTGGAACAGGGCCCACCCGCCAAGCGCACAGGCGCGCGCAAGACGATGGTTCACGTCCTGGACCTGCTCGGCTGCGCCCCCAAGGCCAAGTCCGAGGAAGCGGCTTTGGCCCTCGTCCCGTCGGCCATTGAGGTCTACGCCCGCTGGCTGAGCGGCAGCGGCGAGGACATCGCTACCGGCCCGCTAGAGACCGTCATCGCCGAACGCTGGGAGGGGCAGCAGGATTGGGCGGGCCAGGGCTACATGGACGGCGCGTTTCAGGCGGAACTGGCGCCCATCGACGCCGACGAGGTCGAGCGCTACGTGCGGCGCTTCGAGGCCATGCGCCAGGCCATGACCGCCGCCCTGGACGCCCTCTCACCCGACGAGGTCGCCCACAAGCCCCAGCCGGGCCGCGCCCTCCAGACCATGGCCCTTCACGTGGTCGACTCGGCGCACAGCTATGTTACGGCCGGCATCGGCAAGGTGGGCGCGCCTCCCTCGCGGCCCAATGCGCCCTGGGGGGACGAGTGGGAGCGGGTGGGGGCGGCCATCGCCGCTCGCCTGCGCGCCATGACCGAGGAGGAGCGCACGCGAGTCAAGTACAGCCGCGACAAGGGCATCCCGTGGTCGGCGCGCAAGGCCCTGCGCCGCGTCCTGGAGCACACCTGGGAGCACACCAACGAGATGCTTGTCGAGCGGCTGGGCATGACGCTGTGAGAGGTTCAATCTGGAAGGAGACCCGAGCCTATGACGCCCCTGTTGGAGCAGGCGCTGGCCGAAGTCGACAAGCTCTCGGCCGAAGAACAGGACACCATTGCCGCCATGATCCTGGAGGAATTGGCCGACGAGCACCGGTGGGAGCGAGCCTTCGCCCAATCCGAGAAGCAACTCGTCAAACTGGCTGACAAGGTTCGAGCCGATATTAAGGCTGGGCGGGTGAAGAAGATGGGGATTGATGAGTTGTGAATTCCTATCTAGCAGAGGACTTCCTGGCCGCCTTCGCGCGCCTACCGGATGAGGTCAAGGAGCAGGCGCGAAAGAGCTATCGGCTCTGGAAGCAGGATCGCCATCACCCGAGTCTCCACTTCAAGCGCGTGTCCAGAATTGAGCCGATATACTCCGTCCGGGTTGGACGCGGTTGGCGCGCGTTGGGTCTGGTTGAAGGAGACACCATCACCTGGTTCTGGATTGGCTCGCACAGCGACTACGACAAGCTCATAGCTCAGCTCTAGTGGAGGTCTGGTGGCGGAACTCTACGCAAAACTGAAAGACGCCCTGGCCCAAGACCGTTCGTGCGCCCTGGCGACGGTGGTGCGCGGCGCGGGGGTAGGCGGCAAGCGACTCGTGTTCGAGACCGAGGCCGAGGGGACACTGGCTCCGGAGATCGCCGCCCAGGTGGACGCCGACGCCCGCGCCCTGCTCCTGGACGAACGCTCTGGCTCTCGCACCTACCCCACACCCGCTGGCGACGTCGAAGTCTTTATCGAAGTCTACCCCCCGGCCACCAAGCTCGTCATTGTCGGCGGCGTTCACATCGCCATCCCGCTGGCGCAGTACGCCAAAGTCCTCGGCTTTCGCGTCCTCCTGGTCGACGCCCGGTCGGCCTTCGCCACTGAGTCGCGCTTCCCCTTTGTCGACCGCATCGTCATCGACTGGCCCGACGAAGCCCTGACCGAACTCGGCCTCGACCGCGCCACCTACGTCGCCGTCCTGACCCACGACCCCAAGCTGGACGACCCGGCCCTCATCGCTGCCCTCGCCAGCCCGGCCCGCTACATCGGCGCCATCGGTAGCCCCAAGACCCACGCCAAGCGGCTGGTCCGCCTGCGCGAGCGCGGCCTGAGCGACGAGCAACTCGCCCGCATCCACTCGCCCATCGGCCTCGACCTGGGCGCGCGGACGCCGGAGGAGATCGCTGCCAGCGTCCTGGCCGAGATGATCGCCATCAAGTATGGCAAGACCTGGCGGCCTGGTCCCGAGACGTGGGACTCGCGCGCCACCGTCCAGGACGACCCCAACATCGCTTGACCCCGGAGACTCCACCATGCAATTCGGCCCTGTTCCGCTCGAAGAGGCCGTCGGCAAGATTCTCGCCCATAACCACACCTCGCCCGACGGCAAGCGCGCCTTCCGCAAGGGGACCATCGTCAAGGCGGACGACCTGCCCGCCCTGCGCGAGGTGACGGGCGAGCGGGTCTACGTCGCGGCGCTAGAGCCGGGTGATGTCCACGAGGACGAGGCGGCGCGGCGACTGGCGCAGGCCGTGGCGGGCGACAACGTGCGGCTGGGACCCGCAGCGGGCGGGCGGGTCAACTTGCTGGCGACGGAGCGCGGCCTGGTCAGCCTGGATCTGGCCCGCCTTGACGGGGTCAATAGTCTCGACGGCCTGACCGTCGCCACGCTCCACCAGCACACCGTCGTCCAGCCCAAGACCATCGTCGCGACGGTCAAAGTCATCCCCTACGCCGTTTCCGATGCCCACCTGGGCGAGGCCGAGGCGCTGGCCGGCCCGATCGTCGGCGTGCGCCCTCTACCCAACCGCCGCGTCGGCGTCGTTCTCACCAGCAGCGACAACGCCCGTCCCAAAGTCGTGGCGACGCTGGAGCCGCCCATTCGGGGCCGCGTGGAAGACCTGGGCGGCGAGGTCATCGGCGTCCTGCCCGTGGCCCACCATGAAGACGCCATTGCCGACGCCATCCGGGCGTTGACGCACCAGGGCGCGGAGGCCATCATCATCGGCGGCGAGACGTCCATCATGGACGCCCACGACATCACGCCCAACGGCGTCCGGCGGGCGGGTGGCGAGGTCGAGGGCTACGGCGCGCCCGCCGAGCCGGGCAACCTGCTCCTCCTGGCCTACCTGGACGGCCGGCCCGTCCTCGGCGCGCCCGGCTGTGTCCGCTCGCGCCACACCAACGTCGTCGATCTCGTCCTGCCGCGCCTGCTGGCGGGCGAACGCCTCACGCGCCGCGACCTTGCCGCCCTGGGCCATGGGGCCTTGCTGCACGAGTAGGCCCGCATAGACAGAATGAACAGAATAGATCAGTTTACCCACGGCATTCTGTTCATTCTGTCCCATTCCACCCCGACCACGCCATGACCTTCCTCGATACGATTCACCACGGCGACTGCCGCGACATCCTGCCCACGCTCCCGGAAAAGAGCGTCGACCTGGTCTTCGCCGACCCGCCCTACAACCTCCAGTTGCGGGGCGACCTGTGGCGGCCCAACATGACGAAGGTCGACGCCGTCGACGACGCCTGGGACCAGTTCGAGGACTTCGCGGCCTACGACGCGTTCACCCGCGCCTGGCTGACCGCCTGCCGCCGCGTCCTCAAGGACACGGGCACGCTGTGGGTTATCGGCTCCTACCACAACATCTACCGCGTCGGGGCCATCCTGCAAGACCTGGGCTACTGGCTGCTCAACGACGTGGTGTGGATCAAGACCAATCCCATGCCTCAGTTCAGGGGCGTGCGGTTTGCCAACGCCCACGAGACGTTGCTGTGGTGCAAGAAGGCCAGGGACCAGAAGCGGTACACGTTCAACTACCACGCCATGCGCGCCCTCAACGACGACAAGCAGATGCGGAGCGACTGGGAGTTGCCGCTGTGCACCGGGGCGGAGCGGCTGAAGGTCAACGGCGCTAAGGCCCACACCACTCAGAAGCCCGAAGCCCTGCTGTACCGCGTCATCCTCGCCAGCTCGAACCCCGGTGACATCATCCTCGACCCGTTCTTCGGCACGGGGACGACCGGCGCCGTCGCCAGGAAGCTGGGCCGCCACTTCATCGGCATCGAGCGCGAGCGGGGTTACATCGACGCCGCCCACGCGCGCCTCGCCGTTATCCCTCCCGCGTCCACTGATCCCGTCGTCCTCGGCAAGGTTCCCACCAAACGCGACGCCCCGCGCTTGCCCTTCGCGGCGCTGCTGGAAAACGGGCTGCTACTCCCCGGCCAGCCGCTCTATCTCGACCGCCGCCACGACCGCTGCGCGACCGTCCTGGCGGACGGCACGCTCCGCGCCACGGATGGGACGCGCGGCTCGATCCACAAGCTCGGCGCGCTCCTGGCGGGCCTGCCCGCCTGCAACGGCTGGGAGCACTGGTACTACGAGGACGAGCAGGGGCGCCTCGTGGTCATTGACAGCTTGCGCGAGCGGCTGCGCAGCGCGATAGAGACGCTCTGATATGACCCTGCTCTCTCCCCAATTCGTTACCTTCGTGAGCCTGGTCACCGTTCTCACCATGATCCCCGGCGCGAGTACCATGCTCATCGTGCGCAGCGTCCTGGCGCGTGGGCAGTCGTCCGGCTTCGTGGTCATCGCGGGCGGCTGCCTGGGCCTGTATGTCCACGCAACGCTGTCTGCCCTCGGCCTGTCCGCCATCCTGGTGCGCTCGGCGCTGGCCTTCGAGGTCGTGCGCCTGCTCGGCGCGGTCTACCTGGCCTACCTCGGCGCGCACTCGATCTGGCGCGCCTGGCGCCACAACGCGACGCCCTCGGCGCACACCGACACACCGTCCGCTGGGTGGCTGGACGTGGGCCACCACCGCCAGGCCTTCCTGGAAGGCCTCATCACCATCCTCCTCAGCCCGGAGACGGTCGTCTTCTACCTGGCTGTGCTGCCCCAGTTCGTCGCGCCAGGCGACAACTTGCTGCTCAAGTCCTTCACTCTGGCGACGGTCCACGCCGTCGTCCGCATCGTCTGGTACTCCCTGGTCGCCGTTTTCACCGGGCGGCTGACGGCGCTGTTGCGTCGCCCGCGCGTCCAGCGTGCCCTCGAAGGCATCAGCGGAGTCGTCTTGCTCGGCTTCGGGCTGCGCCTGATCCTCACCCGCCGCTAGATGGAGTGGCGCAGTTTTTGCTCTCCCTGGTCCCACCGTGTAGAATTAAAGGCACAACTTCGATCTTCCCCCGCGTACTTGAGGTGTTCTATGGATAAGCGCATTATCGGTGGGATCGTCGTCGTCGGCGCGGCGACGGTCGTTCTACTGCCGCCCGTCCGCCAACGGTTGAGCGAATTGGCGCGCGGCTCCGGCATCAATCGCCAGAGCATCACCCCGCTCCTGTCCAGTGGCGCGGAGAGCAGCCTCAACCTGGCGCACTCGTACCGCGATGAGTTGGTCGATCTCCTGACCATTGCCCTGACCAACCGCAATGGCAAGGTCAATATCAATGACCAGGCAGCGCGCCAGCAAGCCGAACGACTCGTCGACCAGGGTGTGCGCATCCTGGAAACGCTCGTCCACCCCGACCGCGCCCACACCATCGAGGGACAGGTCGTCGAGCCGCCGCCAGCGTCGGCGTAGTCACGGGAGGGGGTACCAGATGGGCGGGTTGCTACGTTTCGTGGGGGGGCTGGCGGTTGGGTTCGCTACGGGGGCGGCCCTCGTCTTGCTCTATACACCCCAATCGGGCGCTGATGTGCAGCAGGGTATTCGCGACCGCGTCCAGCAAGCTGTCGACGAAGGTCGCGCCGCTCAGGAAGCCAAACGCGAGGAGTTGGAACGCCAGGCCGGGATTCGACGGTAGCCGCCCGGCGCACAGCTTTTTGCTGTTTCGGCCTCCGGTATGCTATAATCCCCGTTGCTCTCCAGTAACGAGGAATTCATGGCCGCTGTCCCAACGCGTACAAATGAAGAGTGGTTGACCGCGCTACAAACGCCCGGCCCCGAGCAAACGCAGGCCCTGGAAGAACTCCGGGACTATTTGCTGCGCGCCGTGTACGTCTACCTGTCGCGGCACCGCAGCGATCTCACCCACTTCGACCGCGATGAGATCCAGCAACTGGCCGAGGACTGGGCGCAGGAAGCCCTGCTGACCATCCTTGCCAAGCTGGACACTTTCCGCGGCGATAGCCGTTTCACCACCTGGGCCTACCGCGTCGTCATCAACCTGGCGGCCAGCGAGTTGCGCCGCCGGCGCTGGGCCAACCTGTCCCTGGAAGGGTTGACCGAGACCGAGGATGACGAGGAAGGTGGGGGCTTCGAGTTTGCCCAGGAAGATGGCAGCGTCAACCCCGAGGCGGCGCTTCAGCAGCGCCACGTCTGGGAGACGCTGCGCCACATCATCGAGCAGGACCTGACCGAGCGCCAGCGCTCCGTCCTGGTTGGCTCGCTGGTCGAGGGCAAGCCGGTCGAGGACCTGGCCCAGCAGCTCAACACCAACCCGAACAACATCTACAAGATCATGCACGACGCGCGCAAGAAGCTCAAACAGCGCCTGGCGGACTACAACCTCAATGAGGATGCCGTCCTCCAGGTCTTCGCGGGAGTCTAGACCGGCATGGAAAGAAGCGGGAAGGCGTGGGAAGAGCTTCCCAAGCATGGGAAGATGTGGGAAGCCGTGGGAAGTCGAAACTCGTGGGCATGGTGGGGGGTGTCTGCCCCAGCCGCTCACGAGTTTTTGCTTCCTTAACCGCCTTCCTTCCCCCCCTTCCTACCCTTCCTATCTCTTGCCGCGAGTTCGGGCCTGTGTAAGAACCCGTTTAGGGTATGCATCATACCAGCGTAGTATAGGAAGGGGTAAACACAAGAGCCTATGGACCATGCTCAAGGAAGCCGATGGTTGGTGAGCATCTTTACCATCCAGCATCTTGAGATTGACGCCCAGAGTGCGTTCGACTCCCTGCCTCTCTTCGTCGATCTGGAAATGCGCGGCTGCGACGCGGCCAAGCTCTTGCCAGGCGTGTGGGGCCACATCCAACAATCCGACCACTGCCGCGACGTCTACGAGTGTCTGCGCGCTGTGGCCGAGATGGAATGCACCGACTGCCTGCCCCGACCCAACTTCAACGACCTGTTCAACGACTAATCGCGCCCGTTTCCCCGTCGAAACGGGTGTTGTTTATCGTCCATCTGGCGCGATCTAGAATCATCCTAATCACCGACCGGTCTCCCCTCGACAGAGGCGGGCCGGTCGGTTATAATGTCTCTGCAAACAGTTGTTTTGGATAGCTAACGACATGGCGGGCCGCTAGGGGAGAATACATGCCAAAGTTCCAACTCGTCTCGGAGTTCCAGCCGACCGGCGACCAGCCGACGGCTATCGCCAAGCTGGTTGAGGGTCTCAACGGTGGCATGAGGCACCAGACGCTGCTGGGCGCGACGGGCACGGGCAAGACCTACGTGATGGCCCAGGTCGTGGAGAAGGTCCAGCGCCCGACCCTCGTCCTGGCCCACAACAAGACCCTCGCCGCCCAGCTCTACGCCGAGTTCCGCGAGTTCTTCCCCGACAACGCCGTCGAGTACTTCGTCTCGTACTACGACTACTACCAGCCCGAAGCCTACGTCCCGCGCACCGACCTGTACATCGAGAAGGACGCCGAGATCAACGAGGAGATTGACCGGCTGCGTCTGTCGGCGACCTCGTCCCTGCTCAGCCGCCGCGACGTGCTCATCGTTGCGTCCGTGTCGTGCATCTACGGCCTCGGCTCGCCCGAGGACTACGGCGCGACCGTGGTCAGCCTGCGGCGCGGCGAGACCCGCAACCGCGAGAAGATTCTGCGCCACCTGGTGTCCATTCACTACGACCGCAATGACTTCGAGCTGCGGCGCGGCCGCTTCCGCGTGCGCGGCGACACCCTGGAGATCCAGCCGGCCTACGCTGAGACGGCGTACCGCATCGAGTTCTGGGGCGATGAGATCGAGCGCATCACCGAGATTGACCCGCTCACGGGCGAGATTCTCATCCAGCACGTTGCCGTGGACATCTACCCGGCCAAGTACTTCATCACGCCGTCCGAGAAGCTCCAGGTCGCCATCGGCGACATCGAGACGGAGCTAGCCGACCGTATCACCGAGTTGCAGCACGCCGACAAGCTCCTGGAAGCGCAGCGCCTCGAACAGCGCACGCGCTACGACCTGGAGATGCTGCGCGAGGTAGGCTACTGCTCCGGCATCGAGAACT
>CAZLBQ010000034.1:0-20938 GCA_964557745.1 uncultured Anaerolineales bacterium | reverse complement strand
GCCCCAGGCGGCAGATGAGTAGCTGGATGGGTTCAGTGCGTGAGGGAAGGGGCAGAGGACCGAGCAACATGACATGGCGGCAGCGGTAACCGCTCATGGTGAGCATCTCCGCGATGAGCGTTCCCAGCGCCTGATCGTGCTCGGCGATCAGAATCAGGGGCATCGCATTCGGCTTGTGGCTCGTGGGTTGCTGTGTCACGGGCAGCCTATCGCTCCGTTGCTAGGCAGGGTCGAGGAAACGCCGTCCCCTGCTCGTAAGGAGGCGACGAGCAGGGGACGGGGGTGGAGGAGGAGACCCACCAGTCGATAAAATCAGTGTCAAGCCCTCAGGGTCGGGGCGTACCCTGCGCGCCAGGGGTGCCCGTGCCGGGTCGTGGTGTGCCCGAGCCGGGCGTGCCGCCCGTCCCGACTAGCGAACCAGGCGTGCCCAGGGCGCCCGCGCCGCCACCGGCGCTCACGCCCCCGGCGCCCGTGCCGAGAACCGCCGTGCCTGCCGTGCGCGGTCCGACGCCGCCACCCGATCCAGCCTCCGTGCCCGCGCCCGACCCCGTCCCGGCGCTGCCGGCGTTGCCGCCGCACGCGACGAGCGTGGCGAGCAGAATCACGATCACAACACTTACCACTATCCAGTATTTCACCCGCATCAGACGCTGGCCTCACTTCCCGTCATTGACTGTGCTATACTACTAACCATCGATGCCGACCATCGATGGCTTAGAGAACAAGTGGGCAGTGAGCGATAGTGCCGCCAGGGATAACCGTGCTTCAGGGTTCGAGGAAAACACCTGCCCTTTTCACTGCCCACCATAGACCCTATCCTACACCATCCCTGTTACCTAAACATTACCCGGCAAGGACTCTGACCCATGACTTCGCAAAAATCTCTCACGGAGCGCCCGGCCTGGCAGGCGCTCGGCCAGCACTATCAGACCGTCAAAGACCTGCAGCTGCGCCGCCTCTTTGCCGACGACCCGACACGAGGCGAGCGCCTGACCGCCGAGGCCGAGGGCCTGTACCTGGACTACTCCAAGCACCGCGTCACCGACGAGACGCTGCGCCTGCTCGTCCAGCTGGCCCACGAGGTGGGCCTGCGCGAGCGCATCGACGCCATGTTCAGCGGCGAGAAGATCAACGTCACCGAGGACCGCGCCGTCCTCCACGTCGCCCTGCGCGCGCCGCGCGGCCAGTCCATCCTCGTCGACGGCGAGGATGTCGTCCCCGAGGTCCACGCCGTCCTCGACCGCATGGCCGACTTCGCCGGCCGCGTGCGGGGCGGCGCGTGGACCGGCTTCACCGGCCGCCCCATCCGCGCCATCGTCAACATCGGCATCGGCGGCTCGGACCTCGGCCCGGTTATGGCCTACGAGGCGCTGCGCCATTACAGCGACCGCGCCCTGACCTTCCGCTTCGTCTCCAACATCGACGCCACGGACTTTGTCGAGGCGACGCGTGACCTCGACCCGGCCGAGACGCTGTTCATCGTCGCCTCCAAGACGTTTACGACGCTGGAGACGATGACCAACGCTCACACGGCGCGCCGCTGGCTCCTCGACGCGCTGGGCGACGAGGCGGCCATCGCCCGCCACTTCGTCGCCGTCTCGACCAACGCCGACGAGGTGGCGAAGTTCGGCATTGACACCGCCAACATGTTCGGCTTCTGGGACTGGGTCGGCGGCCGCTACTCGATGGACTCGGCCATCGGCCTGTCGACGATGCTGGCGATTGGGCCGGACGGCTTCCGCGACATGCTCGACGGCTTCCACGCCATGGATGAGCACTTCCGCAGCGCGCCCTTCGAGCGCAACTTGCCCGTGCTCATGGGCCTGCTGGTCGTCTGGTACAGTGACTTCTTTGGCGCGGAGACCGTCGCCGTCCTGCCCTATGACCAGTACCTCAAGCGCTTCCCGGCCTACCTCCAGCAACTCACCATGGAGAGCAACGGCAAGTCGGTGACGCTGGACGGGCGGCGCGTGACTTACGAGACGGGACCCGTCTACTGGGGCGAGCCGGGCACCAACGGCCAGCACTCGTTCTACCAACTCATCCACCAGGGCACGCGGCTCATCCCGTGCGACTTCATCGGCTTCTGCCAGAGCCTCAACCCGCTGGGCGAGCACCACGACCTGCTCATGGCGAATGTCTTCGCCCAGGCCGAGGCGCTGGCGTTTGGCAAGACGGCCGAGGAGGTCAAGGCCGAGGGGACGCCCGATTGGCTCGTCCCGCACCGCACCTTCGCGGGCAACCGCCCGTCGAGCGTCCTGCTGGCCGAGCGGCTGACGCCGAGCCTGCTGGGTAAGCTGGTGGCCCTCTACGAGCACAGCGTCTTCACCCAGGGCGTGATCTGGAACATCGACTCGTTTGACCAGTGGGGCGTCGAGTTGGGCAAGGTGCTGGCGAAGCGCATCGCGCCCGAACTGTCGAGCGCGGGCGAGCCGGACCTGAAGCACGACAGCTCGACCAACGCCCTCATCCGCCGCTACCGCGCGGCGCGCAGGCCATAAGGAGGTTACGGATGAGAATGGTGTCCGTCGCCCGCTGGCTGGTCGTGGTGGCTATCGCCCTGGTCCTTATGGCCGTCGGCGCACCGGCCCACGCCCAGAACCTCAACTGCCAGTACGTGCTGGGCTTCGCGGCTATCTACAACCAGATACCTGACATCGTGGGGCCTTGCCGCTCCAACGAAAGCTACGACGCGAATGGCAATTCTAACCAGTATACGGCCAACGGCATGATGCAGTGGCGCAAGGCCGACAACTTCACGGCCTTCACCGACGGCTATCGCAGTTGGGTCAACGGCCCGTGCGGCGTCGAGATGCGCCTCAACACACAGCGCTTCCCGTGGGAGTCGAACCTCGAGCGGATGCCCGTAGTCGCCAGCGCGTGCGGTTCGCCCGTCCCGCCCCCACCGCCCCCCGTGCGGCCGCAGCCGCCTATTGCCGTGCTTCCCACGGCAGCGCCCCCGCCGCCGCCGCCCTTGATCCAGTTCTACGTCGACGACCAGTGGGTCCGCCGCGGTGACTGTACGACGCTGCACTGGCGCGTCGCCAACATCGACTCGGTGTATCTGGATGGCGAGGGCGTCACGGGCGAAGGCGACCGCCAGGTGTGCCCCAGCCAGGAGACCACGTACCGGCTGCGGGTCAACCTGCGCGACGGCCGCTACGAGGAGCGGACGATTACGATCGGGGTGGTCGCGCCGAAGTAGAGATGTTCGGGATACGTACCTGACGAGCGCAGGGGAGGCCCATGGGCCTCCCCTGCGTCGTCTCACGCCGTCAGCGTGATCTCGGTGATCTCTGGGCGGCAGTTGAAGCGCACCGGCGGGCCAATCACGCCCAGGCCGCGGTTGGTGTACAGCCGCATATCCCCGATGTGGTACAGCCCCATGTCGTACTTCTGTCCGAGATAGGGGAGTTGCAGCGCTCCGATGCCCGGCACGCGCACCTGCCCGCCGTGGCTGTGCCCGGATAGCTGGAGCGCCACCCGCCCGTCTCTAGCAATGCGGTCGGCCTGGTCGGGTTCGTGGGCCAACAGGATGACGGGCCTGTCGCCGCGCCGCGCGCTGAGCGCCTGGGCCAGGTCGGGCTTGCCGCTCCAGCCGTCGTCGAGGCCCGCCAGGTAGAGCCAGTCCACCGCGCCACCAATCGGGACGCCACGGTTGCGCAGCACCTCGATTCCCGCTGCCTTGAGGCCCTGCTGGACAACCTGTTCGCGGGTCCACAGGTCGTGGTTGCCCAGGCAGGCATAGATACCGTGGGTAGGGTTCACCTGGGCCAGCACGGGCGCGAGTTCGAAGATGGCGTCGGCGCGCGACAGCACAAAGTCACCGGTCAGGACGACGAGGTCGGGCCGCAGGTCGTTGACGACCGCTATCGCCTCGCGGATGGTATCGATCTGGGTGTAGGGATGAAGATGGAAGTCGCTCATCTGGACAATCTTCAGCCCGGTCGCCGCGGTGGGGAGGTTGGGGAGGGTGAGGCTGACGCGCTCGACGGACAGCCAGCGCGGTTCCAGCAGCCGTGAGTAGGCGGCCCCGCCGGTGGTCGCACCGACCAACAGCAACCCCGCCTGACCGAGGAAAGCGCGGCGGCTCAGGCGGGGCAGCGTGGCGTTATGGGGGGTGTCAGGGATCGGGGAGCGCGTACGCTACCGTCCCGCGGCCTGAGCCGTCGAAGGTCGGGCCAGCGTCTCCCCACCGCGCGCCACGACGGTCTGCGGCTGACCCAACGCCGTCGCGGCTAGCAGGACCAGGGCGACCCAGACGAGATCGGCCAGCAGCAGGTGGACGAGCTGCATCCACACCGGGGCGAGCAGGCCGACGTTGACGAAACCGGCCAGCCACTGGAGCCACACCAGGCCGGTCACGACGAGGGCGGCGCGGCCCACCGCCGCTGAGGGAACCTGCCGCTTCACCGCCGAGGCCAGGACGAGCAGCCCGACGCCGACCAGGATGGCGATGACGGGGTGGACCAGCCGCAGGCGGATGAGGAAGTGGGCGGTTGAGTCGAGGTCCTGCGCCAGACCGGCGGTCAGGGATTGGGCGGGGAACAGGGTGTCGCCCAGGGCGACAATGGCCCCCGTCGCGCCGATGACGGCGGTCCCGACCAGGCCCAGGACGAGGCCCCAGGTCAGGCCGCGCTGTTCACGCCAGCGCAGCGCGCTGCCGCCCGCCGCCCACCACGCGGTCAGCGTCAGCGCGCCGAGTAGCAGGAAGGTGTTGAGCAGGTGGACCGACATGGACACGGCGCGCGTCAGGGAGGCGTTGTGGGCGACGAGTTGGAAGAGAACGAGGCCCGCGCCAAGCAGGGCTTCAGTCAGGATGAAGATGACGGAGAGGACCGCCCCCCGCCGCACCAGGCTACCCTTTGGGGTGGCGCGGAAGGCCCACACCGACAGCCCGCCGACGAGCAGCAGGGCCAGGCCGCTCGACAGGCGGTGGGCAAACTCGATGAGGGTCTGCACTTGCGGCGCGGGCGGGATGACCTCACCGTTGCACAGCGGCCAGTGCGCCCCGCAGCCCGCGCCCGAGCCGGTGGCCCGCACAAACGCGCCCCACAGAATGACGAGAATATTGAACGCGAGCACGCCCCAGGCGTACTTGGCTAAGCGATTGAGCGCCATACACCCTTCTTTGCTATTGGTACTCTCATTATAGCGGGAAGCTCAACGAGCGCCAAGCCGCCCGGGTCAAAAGCCGGTCCAAAAGCTAGTCCAACCGCGGCCGCGCCCGCTCGATGATCGACAGCATGTCGAGGTCGGGCGGCAGCGTGCCGAATTGGAGGTGCGGCTCGGCCAGGCGCGAGGCGCAGAAGGCATCGCTCACGGCAGGCGGCGCGTGTTGGATGAGCAGCCCGGCCTGAAGCGCCAGGGCCAGCCGCTCGACCAGCCGCCGCGCCCGCCGCTCGGCCTCCGCCGGCTGCGCCAACTCGCGTTCCAGGCCCCACAAGAAGTTGTCATAATCGCTATTGACGCCGGCCGCGGCGCGCAGCTCGGCCAGGATGACGTCCAACGCCGCCGGCTCCTTCGCCACGGCGCGCAACACGTCCAGGCACTGGATGTTGCCCGACCCCTCCCAGATCGAGTTGACAGGCACGTCGCGGTACAGCCGCGCCAGCGGCGACTCTTCGACAATGCCGTTGCCGCCCACGCATTCCAGCGCCTCGGCCACGCCGGCCATGGCGCGCTTGGTGATCCAGTACTTGCCGATGGACGTCACGACACGCGTGTAGAGCCGCGCCGCCTCGTCCGATACGGCCTCGTCGAAGCCGCGCGCGATGCGCATGGCCAGCGCCGTCGCGGCCTCGGACTCCAGGCAGAGGTCGGCCAGGACGTTCTGCATCAAGGGCTGGTCGAGCAGCCGCCGCCCAAAGGCGTAGCGGTAAGCCGCGTGGTGCGTCGCCTCGGCCACCGCGCGCCGCAGCGTCCCCGCCGACCCCAGCGCGCAGTCGAGCCGCGTGTGACGCACCATCTCGATGATGGTCGCCACGCCGCGCCCTTCTTCGCCCACCATCCGCGCCCAAGCGCCGCGAAACTCGACCTCACTCGACGCGTTGGAGCGGTTGCCGACCTTCTCCTTGAGGCGCAGGATGTGGAAGGCGTTGCGCGCGCCGTCGGGCGTCCAGCGCGGCAGCAAGAAGCACGACAGGCCGCGCGGGGCCTGGGCCAGGACGAGAAAGGCGTCGCACATGGGCGCCGAGCAGAACCACTTGTGGCCGGTCAGACGGTACTCGCCGCCCGGCCCACCCACGCCGATGGGTTCGGCGCGCGTCGTGTTGGCCTGCACATCGGACCCGCCCTGGCGCTCGGTCATGCCCATCCCGAACAGACAGCCGCGCTTCTCCCAGGCGGGTCGGGAGCGCGGATCGTACTCAGCGGACAGCACCCGTGGCTCCCACTCGGCGGCGATCTCCGGCTGCTTGCGCAGGGCCGGGATGACGGCGAAGGTCATGGTCAGCGGGCAACTGGGGCCTTCGTCGAGCTGGTGGCGCAGCATGACCAGCGCCGCCCGCGCCACGTGCCGCCCCGCTGCTCTCTCCTGGCCCCCATCCCCTGCTCCCTGGCTCCCGTTCGCCCCCTGCTCCCCTGCTCCCCCGCTCCCTTGCTCCCGTGCCTGCCCCCTGGTCCCTGGCCCCTGGCCCCTATTCTCCCGCCAGGGAGAGCTATGCAACTGCCACTCAACCCCTAGCCGCATCTGCTCGTGATAGGCCGGGTGGTACTCGACCTCGTCGATGCGGCGCCCGAAGCGGTCGAAGGCGCGCAGGGTCGGCGGATAGTGGTTGGCGAGGTCACCCAGCGCTAGCGTCTCCGCGCGGCCCAGCAACGCGCCGAACGCGAGCGCCCGCTCCTCGCTCCCGCCGCCGTCCTCGCGGCGCAGCGCCTCGCGCAGCGGCGTATCCCACTCGAACAGGTTGAAGTTCTCCAGTGGCGGCGGTTGATTCAGCACCGCCGACGGCGGCTGCTGGGCCATCTCGCGGGCGAGCATCGTTGTCTCCCTCTAGCTGGCGGACGCCATCTTTATGCAGGATGAAATGCAGGACCTCTACAATGTGAACTAGACAGTCCCCCGATGTCCCATATAATACTCTTGCGCTGTCCCTTTCGTCCAGACAGCGTCAGGTCTGTCTTCCTGCGCGCCGACGGTCTGGTCTCGTAGCCTGACCATTGTGCTGTCGGCCAGCGTGGGTTTGAGGGAGAGATGCTCAGTCTGCTCACCAAACGTTCGCTCGTTCCCCTGGTCTTGCTCCTCTTCATGACTGTGCTGTCCTCCAGCATCGTCCTGTGGCCGAGCCTGGAAAGCGCCGTCCCCACGTCTGAGACGACGCTTGCTGCCGAGCCGGCCCTCGCGGCCCAGTTCATCAGTACGCGCTCCGACCCCGTCCCGTCGCCCGAAATAGCCTTCCAGGCCCTCCAGGCGCGCGCCGCCGGCCCCCTCGACGTGACGTGGGACAGTGTGACCGGCATTCCACGCTTTGTGGGCGCGCGTGGGAACGGCGCGCTGCCCTATACCCCGACGGCTGCCGAACGTGGCAACCCCATCGCCATCGCGCGCGGCTTCCTCGACCAGAACCGCGCCCTGTTCCGCCTGCGCAGCGCTGCCGAGGAGTTCCGGCTGCTGCGCCTCGAACCGGACCTACAGCTCAATTACCAGCACGTCCGTCTTGACCAGATGTATAAAGGTATCCCGGTCTTTGGGCGGCAACTGGTCGTCCACCTCGACCCCGCCGAGCGCATCGTGGCCGTCAACGGCGGCTTCGCGCCGAGCATCAACATCATCACCCAGCCCCTCGTCAGGCAGGCCGACGCCGAGGCGCTGGCCGTGGCCGACATCGTCGATACCCAGTTGACCGACGAGGAGCGGAACCTGCCCTTCCAGGCCGACGTCCTCAAGGACCGCACCCAGTTGACGGTCTACGTCGACGATACGGGCAAGCCCACCCTCACCTGGAAGGTGACGATCCTGTCTCAGGCTCCGTTGGGCCAGTGGTACATCTTCGTCAACGCGCGGCGGCCCGTCGTCACCCACCGCATCGACGCGACTGCGGACGGCAAGCGGCGCGTGACGTTCACCGCTCGCAACGGCACCGACATCCCGGGCCGCAAGCTGATGGATGAGGGCGAACGCTCCAACGACTCGGTGGCCCAGGCGGCGCACGATGGCGCCGGCCGCGTCTACGACTTCTACTTCAACAACTTCAAGCGCGACAGTCTCGATGGGCGCGGCATGCCGATGGTCTCCACCGTCCACTATGGGGCCAGCCCCGAAGAGGCCGAGAACGCGGCCTGGATCGGCGAGGCGCAGCAGATGATCTACGGCGACGGCGGCCGCATCTTCAAGCCCCTCGCCTATGGTCTCGACGTGGTGGGCCACGAATTTACCCACGGTGTGATCGACAACACGGCCCAACTCGTCTACGAGACCCAGTCGGGCGCGCTCAACGAGTCGTACGCCGACGTCTTTGGTGTTCTCATCGCAGGTTCGAACTGGACGGTGGGTAGCAGCGTCGTCAAGTCACCGCCCTTCCCCCTCCCCTTCCTGCGCAGCCTCTCTGACCCGAACGCCGGCGTCTACAACCCGCGCAATCCCCTGAGCGGTGTTGGGCAGCCGGCCGACATGAGCCAGTACGCGAATCTGCCTAACAGCCGCCGCGCCGACAACGGCGGCGTGCATATCAATAGTGGTATCCCCAGCCGCGCCGCCTTCCTGGTCTCCCAGGCGCTCGGCAACGATCGCACCGCCCAGGTGTACTACCGCACCGTCACCCAGTACCTGTCGCCGACGGCCAACTTCCTGGAGGCGGCCAACGCGACGGCCCGCGCTGCCCAGGACCTCTACGGCGCGGATGCGGTTAACGGCGTGCGCAACGCGTGGGGCCAGGTTGGCATCAACGTGGGCGGGTCCGACAGCGGACCCTCCGCCCCGGGTCCACAGCAGCCCCAGCGGCCCTCGCCGCAAGCGCCCGCCCCCACTCCCTCACCGTCGCTGCCCGCCGGCTGCACCGACATCGTCAACGACGGCGGCTTCGAGAACGATACGGCGTGGCGGCAGGTCATGGGCAAGGGCACGACGGGTATCATCGACCCCGAGAATCCCCACACCGGCGCGCGCAGCGCCTGGCTGGGCGGCACGGACAAGGAGCCGCTCCAGTACATCTACCAGGACCTGCGCATCCCGGCCAACGCCACCCAGATTCAGTTGAACTACTACCGCTATCTCCATGAGGAGACCAGCGGCCTGTCCGGCCTCTTCGCTGCCGACGCGACCTTCAACGTCCTCATCGCCAACAGTCAGGGCGAGGTACAAGGGACGATCGAGCAGTTGAAGTCGTCCCAGGCCGACGACACGTGGGAGCAGGCGCGCTTCGACGCGACGCCACTGGCGGGCAAGACAATCCGCCTCGTGTTCTCGGCGGAGAACCCACGCGGCAACGTCAGTAGCATGTTCGTGGACGACGTGCAGATGGTGGTGTGTACAACAGGGACCCCCCCGTCCGCCCCGCCGACCTCCTCCAACAATCTGGTCTATCTCCAGGGTACGATCAGCGACGCCGACACCGGGCGCGGCGTCCAGGGCGTCCAGGTGTTCATCATGAAGCCCGGCATCAGCGCGACCCAGGCCGCCGCCGACGACAACGTGACGGCCAGCGAGGTCATCACCCTGGGCGTCACCGACGGCGCCGGCGTCTACCAGACGCAGCAGCCCATTCCGCGCGGTCAGGCGTACAGCGTCATCATGATCGCCAGGGGCTACCGGCCCATCGTCGCCGACAACGGCATCAATGTACCTGCCGACGCGAGCAATCCGCACAAGGTGGACGCCACCTTGCGCAAACGATGAGACAAGTGACAAGTTTCAAGTATCAAGTATCAAGTACGAACTCCGTCTGACTTGAAACTTGAGACTTGTTACTTGATAGGGGTTTCTATGGCTGATACCGTCCGCTGCTGCATCTGTGACAAGCCGCTCGAGCCGCCGTATCACATCCTGGGCCACCGCGCCTACTGTGACGAACACTTCGCCAACGTCAACAAGCCTCACCCCGGCTTCTGGCGCGCCAGCATCATCCAGATCGTCGGCATGGGCATCTTCACCGCCGTGCTGGCCTGGCTGGGCCGCTACTTCACCACTATGGACCAGACGACCCTCGTCCTGGTTGGGTTGTTCCTGGCGATTGTGCCCACGGCGCTCTGGCTCGTCTTCTTCTACCGCCAGGACCGCCTGGAGCCGGAGCCGAAGAGCAAGCTCTCGCTGACCTTCGCCCTGGCGTTTCTGCTGACCGACGTCTTCGGCCGCCGCCTCATCAACGACTGGTTCCGCGTCTCGGACTGGGCGCCGACGGGCTTGTGGACCTCGCTCCTCGCGTCCATCCTGATTATCGGCTTCACCTACCAGGTCATCACCTACATTGCCGTGCGCGCCATCGTCTACCGTACTGAGGAGTTCGACGAGCGTATGGACGGCATCGTATACGGGACGGTAGCGGGCCTGGGCGTGGCAACCCTGCTCAACTTCCGCTACATCCTCGACAACCAGGGCGTCGCCATCCAGCCGGGCGTCATCCATGTCGTGACGACGGCGCTGGCCCAAGCATCCTTCGCCGGGCTGATGGGCTACTTCATGGCCGAGGCCAAGTTTACCCACCGCCCGGTGTGGTACGTTCCGGTTGGCTTCGCCCTGGCCGCCGTGTTCAACGGCTTCTTTAGCTGGCTCATCCGCGAGGTGAGCGCCACCGGCCTGTCGGTCGATCCCTATCGCTCGCTAGCCTTGGGCCTGGTCGTCGCCCTCATCGCCTTCTTCGCCCTCGTCGCCCTCATGCGCCGCTCGACTGAGGTGACGCTGCGGCGCGCGACGACAAGGAGTTAACGCCATCATGGTCCAATCTGGTGACGGCGGCGTCGTGTACGAGATCCGCCACACACGCAAGGATATCGGGGTCTTCCTGGTCACGCTCCTCGCCCTGGGTCTGGGCTGGCTGCTGTTCCGCAGCGTGGATGGCCGCGTGACCCAGTTCCAGAGTCAGGACGCGCCGCTGCGCTTCAGCTACCCCGGCCAGTGGCACACCGTCGAGTCGCTCCAGGACGCGCTGCTCAAGGTCGAAGACCCGCTGGCCGACTCGACCTACAAGACGACGCTCACGGCGGAGATGCGCCAGCTGGACCCGGCCAGCCCACCCACCCTCCAGACGCTGCTCGACCGCCGCGTCGAGGAGCGGCAGGCCCTGACCGGCTACCACTTCCTGGACGAGAAGGAGCGCACCGTCGACGGCGCGAAGGCGATGGAGTTCGACTACGCCTACGTCACCCAGCCCATTGACGCCCAGCGTCGCGCCTCGCTGCCCGTCGTCGTCCAGGCCCGCGAGGTCATCATCGTCACCCAGGACCGCACCTACTACCTCACCCTGGCTGCGCCCCACAACGAGTACCAGGACGCGAGCGCACGGTTCGACCGCATCCTTCAATCGGTGAAGCTCCAATGAACAAGCAGGACCAGACACCCGACGACAAGGGGATTCAGGCCGGCGCCAGCCGAGACGATGACGTCGTCCTGGGCAGCCTCTCCGGCGGTGAGGTGGACACCCAGTTGACGCCGCCCGCGCCGTCCCGGTCGTACCGCAAGGACACGCTCCCCGCCCCGACCACCACGCCGGCGCCGCCAGAGGATGATCAACCGCTCGCCTTACCGCGTGGCGGCCTCGTCGCGCTGCGCCGCAGCGGCGGCTTCGTCTTCACCTCGCGCGAGGTCGTCATCTACAAGGACGGCGCGGTGCGCTACCGGCGCGTCGAGTACGGGCGCGAAGGCCGCCGCCGCACGGTCCGCCGCCTGACGCCCGACGAACTGGCGGAGGTACGGCAACTCATCGAGCAAGCCGATCTCCGCGTGCCGGTCTTCGGCCGCGTCCAGAAGGCGCACCAGGTCGCCAATGAGATGGTCGCCCGCATGGGCCGCGAGACATACGCCGTCGAGGTCTTCGACGGTGACGTGCCTGCCCCCATCGCGCCGCTGCTCCAGCGGCTGCGCTCCTTCCTGCCGACCGACGAGACGTAGCTGTCACCACCCTCGGGGGAGTTACATATGTTCGCGATACGTCCCGTCCGCGTGTTACTTCTCGTGGCCCTGCTCGCCCTCTTGAGCGGTACGGCCCTCGCGGCTCCCCTGAGCCAGGCGCAGGCCATCACTCTCCAGTCGCCTGCCCCCGGCATGACCGTCGGCAGCCCCGTCGTCATTACCGGCTTCACCAACCGCTACCCCGCCAATGGCTTACTCTCCTATCAGTTCTCCACCGCCGCCGGCGCGCCGTTGGGCGGCGGCCAATTCGAGGTTTTTCAGGGCGACGGCGGGACGGGCCTCATCAACACCTCCCTCGTCTTCAGCCCGCCTCCCCGGGGCGGCGCCATTCGCCTTGAAGTGCTGGACCGCAACCCCGATGGCTCGGTCCTGGCGAACGCCTGGCTCGACCTGCGCGTTGCGGCTCCCTCGGCCAACGAGGAGTCGATTGTCATTGAGACGCCGACACCAGGGACCATCGTCGGCAGCCCGGTGACCGTCACCGGACGCATCAACCGCCTGCCCAACGAGGGCACGCTGGCGTACGACATCCTGGGGGAGGGGACGACCAATCTTGGCTCCGGCGTCTTCCCTGTGTCCGGCCAGCCCGGTGAACCCGCGCGCTTCACGGCCTCCCTCGCCTTCAACTTGCCGCCCCAGGGTGGCGCGGTGCGTATCCTCATCTCGGACCGCGAGCCGGGGACGGGCGCGTACATCGCCTACAGCGCGGTCGATGTCCAGGTCGCGCCGCCGCCCGCGCCCGCCGCCATCTCCATCGATAGCCCCACCAGCGGCGCGACGGTCAGCAGCTCGGTCCTGGTCAGCGGCAGCATCACGCGGATACCCGAGCGCGGCTTCCTCACCATCCGTATGGTGGACGCCAACGAGCAGGAGATTGGCAACGGCGCGGTGATGGTCAGCCCGCGCGGGAATGGCGGCGGCACGTTCCGCGTCTCGTACACCTTCAACGCGCCGCCCCAGGGTGGCCCGGCCCGCATCGACGTCTTCGACCGCGCCTTTGACGGCACGATCACGACCCAATCGAGTGTCGCCGTGCAGGTGGCGTCCTCGCTGCCCCCGCCAACGGCCCCGCCACCCCCGCCTCCGCCGCCGGTCCAGGGCCAGGTCATCAGCTTCGACTCGCCGCCGCCCGGCGCCCAGGTCGGCAGCCCGGTGACCATCGTGGGGCGGACGAGTCGCTATCCAAGCCTCGGTCTGCTCTACTACCGCTTCTTCAGCGGCGCCGGCGCTCTCCTGGGCCAGGGGACATTTGGCGTGGCCGCCGCTCAGGATGGCAGTTCGACGTTCCAGGTCAGCCTGACCTTTAGCCTCCCGGCGGGGGGCGGGCCGGTCCGTCTCGAAGTCCGCGAGCAGGACCGCGTCGGCAACGTGCTGGGGGTCGCGACGCTGGACCTCCAAGTGGCCGCCGCGGAGGAGCTACAGCAAATCTTCATCGACGCGCCGCCCAGCGAAGCGCCCGTCACCAGCCCCGTGACCATCACCGGCCGCACGACGCGCTTCCCGGTCTCAGGCGCCCTGACTTACCGCTTCACCGACCCCAACGGCGGCGTTCTCGGCCAGGGGACGTTCCCCGTCGGCGGCGGCCCCAGCCAGCCGGGCGCGTTCACCGCCACGCTGGGCTACAACTCGCCGCCGGGTGGCGGCTTCTTCCGCCTCGAACTGTACGACATCAACCCCAACGGCCAGACCGCGGCCAACGCCTTCCTGACCCTGCGCACCGCCGACTCGACTGACGGCGGGCAACTCCTGAACCGCCGCTGGCGGCTGGACCACTTCGACGACGAGGGCCAGTACGACGGCGTGCGCTACGAGAACCTGACCATCTCCTTCTCGACCAACGGCTACGCGCGCCTCTTCGGCGGCTGCAACTCGCCCACCGCCAACTATCGCGTCGACGGCGACAGCATCAGCTTCGACGGCTTCGACCGCGGCTCCCGCGACTGCGGCGCGGGCATCAACGAGCAGGAGACCCGCTACTTCGACGCCCTCGAGAGCGCGACGGCCTGGCGGCTCGACGGCGACACGCTGGTCCTCACCTACAACGGTGGGCGGAGCTTTCTCTACTTTGTCCCGTTCTGATCGTAGCCTCTAGACAACAACGGGGCGCAGACTGTCGCAGTCTGTGCCCCGTTGTTGTCAGGTGAAGACATCTTCTCCCCGCATGATGACTTCTTCCCCGCGTGACAAGCAGGTTGAGGTATCATGTACGTGGTGTGAGTGTGTCTCTGTGGAGAAAAGGCGACGCCTGTCTTCACGGCTAGGAGGTCATCGCAACGCTGCGATCACCACCGCCTCATCCTCGCCAGGATACCTCACCCCGTACCTCAGACATATTCCCCAATTCCAATACAGGCGCACGAGAAGCCTTCGCGCCAAAGGAGTCGCGATGCGAGGCACAATCAAGATCGACGAGAACCGCTGCAAGGGGTGCGAGTTATGTATCACGGCCTGCCCGAAGGACCTGATCCAGCTCGCCGACACGTTCACCCCGCGCGGTTATCGTCCCGCGCAACTGGTAGACCCCAGTGGCGCGTGTACCGGCTGCTTGCTGTGCTCGACGATGTGTCCCGATGCCGCCATCACGGTCTATCGCGAGGTCGTCAACCGCCCGGCCAAGAAGCCCCTGGCGGCGGCCGCGTGAGGGAGGTTGTATGACCCGAGAGTTGTGGAAAGGCAACGAAGCCATCGCCGAGGCGGCCGTGCGGGCCGGTCTGGAAGCTTATTTCGGCTATCCCATTACCCCCCAAACTGAATTACTCGAATATCTCTCGCTGCGTATGCCCGACCTGAACCGCGTCTTTGTCCAGGCCGAGAGCGAGGTCGCTGCCGTGAACATGGTCTACGGCGCCGCCAGCGCGGGCGCGCGCGTCATGAGTTCCTCATCCAGCCCAGGTGTGTCGCTCATGATGGAGGGGCTATCCTATATCGCGTGTTCGGAAGTGCCGTGTGTGCTGGTCGATATGATGCGCGGCGGGCCGGGGCTGGGCAACATCGCCCCCACCCAGTCCGACTATTTCCAGCTGACGAAGGGCGGCGGGCACGGTGACTATCACCCCATCGTCCTCGCTCCGGCGTCGGTCCAGGAGGCCGTGACTCTGACGTACTCGGCCTTCGACCTGGCGGATAAATATCGCGGCATCGTCGTCGGCGCCGCCGACGGCAATATCGGCCAGATGATGGAACCCGTCGTCATGCCACCCATGCGCGACATCGTCAAGCAGGATCATGGCTGGGAGCTGACGGGTGCGCAGGGTCGTCCGCGCCGCATCATCACCTCCATTGGCATGCAGCCTGAAGAGTTGGAAGCCGTCAACTTGCGCTTGCAGGCGCGCTACCAGGCCATCCAGGCCACCGAGGCGCGCTTCGCCGAGCGCGACACCGACGACGCCGACTTGCTCGTCGTGGCGTTTGGCTCGGCGGCCCGCGTCGTCCAGACGGCCATGCGCGAGGCGCGGATGCGTGGCCTCAAGGTGGGCCTGTTCCGCCCCATCACCCTGTGGCCGTTCCCGTCGGCGCGGCTGGCCGAGTTGGCGCTCCGCATTCGGCGCGTGCTGGTCGTCGAACTGAACGCCGGTCAGATGGTCGAGGACGTGCGGCTAGCCGTTGGTGAGCGGGCCTCGGTGGCCTTCTATGGCCGCACAGGCGGCATCATCCCGATGCCCGAGGAACTGGTGGCCCAGTTCGCCGCCTGCCTGCCCGTCCCGTCGGCCGCCCCGGTCCCACCCCCGGCCCCGCCCCTGCCCGATCCCACCGTTGCGCAGCGCGGCCTGATCCTGGCCCGGCGGCCGGTGTAGCGCGGGAGGATGTATGATCAATGAAACGGTTCCCATGAATGTCGTCTACCAGCGTCCGTCGACGCTGCTGCCCGTTGTCACCCACTACTGCCCCGGCTGCACCCACGGCATCATCCACCGCCTGGTGGCCGAGGTGCTGGATGAACTCGGCGTCCGCGAGCGGACCATCGGCGTGGCCTCCGTCGGCTGCTCCGTCTTCGCCTTCAACTACATCGACGTTGACTTTGCCGAGGCGGCCCACGGGCGCGCGCCGGCCATGGCGACGGGCATCAAGCGCGTCCATCCCGACCACATGGTCTTCACTTACCAGGGGGACGGCGACCTGGCCTCCATCGGCACGGCGGAGATCATCCACGCCGCCGCGCGGGGCGAGAATATCACCGTCGTCTTTGTCAACAACGGTGTCTATGGCATGACCGGTGGTCAGATGGCCCCCACGACCCTGCCCGGCATGCGCACGACGTCGTCGCCCCGCGGCCGCGACGTCCACAAGATGGGCCATCCCATCCGCGTCTGCGAGTTGCTGTCCACGCTGGACGGCCCCGCCTACGTCGTGCGGCGGGCCGTCTACGACCCGCCGAGCATCAACCGCACCAAGAAGGCGCTCAAGACGGCCTTCCAGGTTCAGCAGGCGGGCCTCGGCTTTGCCCTGGTCGAGATTCTGTCGGCGTGCCCCATCAACTGGGACCTGACGCCGCAGGACTCGCTCGAGTACATCAAGACGGCGATGATCCCCTACTTCCCGCTGGGCGACTATAAAGTCGCTGATGAAGTGGCGAAGCTCGCCGCCGAGCGGCCTGTCCCACGTGGACACGAGGCGGCTCCGGCAGGTGAGGTTTGAGGCCAGGAGGTGTTATGCACGAGGAAATTGTCATCGCTGGCTTCGGCGGTCAGGGTGTCCTGTTCGCCGGTCAACTTCTCGCCTATGCGGGGATGATCGAGGGCCGCCACGTGACCTGGATGCCCTCCTACGGCCCGGAGATGCGCGGTGGCACCGCTCACTGTACGGTCATCGTCTCTGACGAAGAAATCGGCTCGCCCATCGTGCGCCGGCCGACGGCGGCCATCGCTCTCAACCCGCCGTCCATGGAGCGCTACGCGGCCCTGGTTAAGCCGCGCGGCGTCCTGGTCGTCGATGCCTCGCTTATCACCCAGCGGTCGTACCGCCTCGATATCCAAGAGATCGACATTCCTGCCAAGGACATGGCCGCCGAGTTGGGGCTGCCGCAGGCGGCCAATGTCGTCGCCGTCGGCGCGCTGATTGGGGCGACGGGGGTCGTGCAGTTGGAGACGGTGGGCCAGGTGCTGGCGAAGCGGTTCGCCGCCCGGCCAGAGGTGTTCCAGGCCAACAAGCGCGCCCTGCGGCTGGGCGCCGAGTATGTCATCAAGCTGCCGGCGTGAGAGCCGGGTTGACGTTTCTCAACCTGAGGTTATCCCCCCTTCACGACGCTTTTGCCGCACTGCGTTATGATATGGGTAGGGTCGAAGGGTGACGCCGCAAGCAAGATTCAATCCGCTTCGACCTTCGGAGGAGGGTCATCTCGATGCGTGGGTCGCGACAGCCCGCCCATCGCCATTCACTACCCCTCCCTCCTCAGGGAGAACGTTTTATGCGCTTGAATAGTGTCCGGTTGTTGGTTCAGAACTTCGCCGCGTGCTTCCGCTTCTACCGCGATATCCTGGGCCTGGAACCTCATTGGGGCGACGAGAGTAGCGATTATGCTAACTTTCTCCTGCCCGGCGAGACCAGCCTGGGCCTGTATCGACGGGAATTGATGGCGGAGGCCGTGGGCGCGACTAGTCTGCCGCTGTTCGCGCCCTGCCAGGATCGGGTGGCGCTGATCCTTGAGGTTGACGACGTGGATGAGTTCGTCGCATCGCTCCACGCACGGAACGTGCCGCTGGTCAAAGAGCCGCACGATTGCCCGGAGTGGACGATGCGCGCGGCCCATCTGCGTGACCCCGACGGCAACCTGATCGAGGTGTTCAGCCCGCTCCCGCAGGCGCGGTGGTCGGAGAATGTCATCCGCGAGGCCGAGCGCTACGCCCGACGCTGGCGCACGGCGCATGTCGCCGATCTCGACGCCGACACGAAGGTCGCCGAGGCGTGGGTCGGCGCTGGTTAAGGTGGCGCGGCGGCGGTTGACTCGTCCCAATCGTTCGTCAACCGCCGCTCACGTTCGACATCTTCATCGATCTTTCCTTAAGGAAGAAGAGAGGAGGCACACAACTAAGTCACCGTGTACGGTGCATGAAAGGGGGACTCTATTATGTCCCACACTCCGTTGTCCTGGCGCTTGCTCCTCATGATGGCCCTGTTGGCCCTGGTGGCCGCAGGCTGTAGCCCGCCAGAAGCAGTCGACTACTCCAGCCAGATCTCGACACTGGACTGGCGCGACGCGACCGTCAATCCGCCTGCGCCTGTGTTCCAGTCGGACTACACCGACCAGATCTCGACGCTGGACTGGGAGGGCGCCCCGGTGTATCGCCCCGCCCCAGCGTATCGCTCGGACTACACCGATCAGATTATCGTTCTCGATTGGGAAGGCTCGCCGCCCTACACCCCTCGGACGACCACGTACGTCTCCGACTACTCCAATGAACATCCGTCCATTGAATGGCGTGCGGCGGAGCCAACTCGCGCCGTGATCGGGTGGGTCTCCGATTATTCGAACGAGCACCCGTCGCTCGATTGGCGGGACTAAACAACATTAAAGAGAAACGCATCGCATGTGATCGCCTCCTCTGCTTCTCCGCCCCCGCGCCCGGCCCTTTATTCCGTGGCGCGGGGGTCTCTTTATTTGCGGGCGGGGAACGTGGTACAATGGGGGTAGACGACCCATCCCCAGGAGCCTGATGAACAGGTCGCTGCGCGGGCGGTTCCGGCCCGTCCTCTTCGCCTTTCTGGCCCTCGTCGGCTTTAGTGTGACGGGCTACATTGCCCTGGAGCACTACAGCCTCATTGATGCCGTCTACATGACGGTCATCACGCTCACGACGGTGGGCTTTGGCGAGGTACGGCCGCTGTCGCCGCTGGGGCGAGTCTTCACCACCGGCGTTATCCTCATGGGCGTCGGCATGGTCGCCTACTTCTTCAGCACCCTCACCGATTTCATTGTCACGGGCGAGTTTCAGAGCGGTTTCCAACGGAGGCAGCGGATGCGCGCCATTCATCAGTTGCATGACCACTTCCTGATCTGCGGCTACGGGCGGGTTGGCGAGCGCGTCGCGTCAGAACTCCAGCAGTTGGGTCTGCCCTTTGTCGTCGTCGACCGTGACCCTGCCGCGGCAGTACGCTGCGAGCAGTTGGGCTTTCCCTTCCTGCAGGGCGATGCCGAGCAGGACGATATTCTGCACGAGGCCGGCATTGACCGCGCCCGTGGCCTGGTGACGGTCCTCAGTAGCGACGCGGACAACGTCTTCGTCGTCCTCAGCGCCCGCGCCCTCAAACGCGACCTGCTCATTGTTGCCCGGGCCACGACGGAAGCCGCCGAGCGCAAGCTGCTCAAAGCGGGCGCCAACCGCGTCGTATCCCCCTACGTGATGGCGGGCAACCAGATTGTGGGGCTGCTGGTGCGGCCCCACGTCGTGACCTTTCTGGACCGCGCCATGCTGACCCAGGAGCTTGGTCTGTGGCTGGAAGAGGTGGAGGTGGGGGAGACGTCGGCCCTGGTGGGCCAGACACTGGCCGAGGCGGACGTGCGCAAGCGGACGGGGGCCACGGTGCTGGCGATTGTTGTGGCGGGCGAGAAGCGCGCCGTCGTCACGTGGTCGCCCGAGTTCAGGCTGCACGCCCACGACGTGCTCATCCTGCTGGGCGAGCAGGGCCAGATCGAGGCAGCCGCCCAACTGGCTGCTGATCTGCGCGCTGCTCGCCCATCGCGCCTGCACCGACTGGAGGCCGGCGAATAGCGCTCTCTACGGGGCCAGGCGATTCATGTCGCGCGGGAAGAGCGCGGCCAGCCGCACGTTGCCGACGCCCGTCAACTGCGTTACCAGCCGCTCCAGCCCAATGGCGA
Source organism: uncultured Anaerolineales bacterium (assembly GCA_964557745.1). Taxonomy (GTDB): domain Bacteria; phylum Chloroflexota; class Anaerolineae; order Epilineales; family JAHCIE01; genus JAHCIE01. The sequence goes on along the minus strand of CAZLBQ010000034.1, from coordinate 1,061 downwards.
ACCCGCCATGCGGGGCCATGCCGTACTTGAACGCCTCCAGGTACCAGGCGAACGGCTCGTAGGGCAGGCCCGCCCGATCCAGCGCGGCGAGGTAGTCGGCGTACAGGTGCAAACGCTGGCCGCCCGTCACTAACTCCGTGCCGCGGAACAGCAGGTCGAAGCTGTTGGAGAAGCCTGGGTCGGCCGGGTTGGGGTGGGTGTAGAAAGGCCGCTTGCTCATCGGGTAGCCGGTCACGAACAGGAAGTCGCTGCCAAACTCCTGCCTGGCCCACTCGCCCAGCCAGCGCTCATCCTGCGGCGACAGGTCCGGCTCGCCGCGCACGTCCACCCCATGCCGCTGGTAGATAAGCTCCTGGGCCTCCGGAAAGTAGATACTGGGGAAGACCTCCGGCGCGCTGGGCAGGACGACATCGAGGCGGGCCAGGTCGTCGGCGTGGCGCTCGACCAGGGCCGCCAGGATGCTGCGCATGACGCGTGTCAGCAGCGCCATGACGGTGCGGTGGTCCTCGATGAACGCCATCTCGACGTCGAGGCTGACGTACTCGCTCAGGTGGCGCGTGGTGTCGTGCGGCTCGGCGCGGAAGACGGGCGCGACCTCGAAGACGCGCTCGTAGACCCCCGTCATAATCTGCTTGTAGAACTGCGGACTCTGCGCCAGGTAGGCGGGCCGCCCGAAGTAGTCGAGCTTGAACACGTTGGCCCCGCTCTCCGTCGCCGACTGGACGAGCTTGGGCGTCTGAATCTCGGTGAAGCCCTCGGCGGTCAGGGTCTCGCGGAAGGCGCGCATCGCGCCCGACCCCAGGCGGAACAGGCTGCGCTGGCGCGGGTGGCGGGCGGCTAGCACGCCGTGGTCGAGTTGCGCCTGAAGGCCGACCTTGAGCGTCGGCTTGTTGAGGCTCAGGGGGAGCGCCTCGGTGACGGGAACGAGGACGGTGATGGTCGGCTCGTGAAGCTCGACGCCGCCCGGCGCCTGGGGTTCCGCCGCCACCGTCCCCTCGACGGCGACCACGCTCTCCACCTGGCAGCCTTCCAGCGTGGCCAGGGCTTCCTGCGCCAGCGGC
>CAZLBQ010000033.1:0-20947 GCA_964557745.1 uncultured Anaerolineales bacterium | reverse complement strand
GATACGGACCGCCCGCCACAGGCCGTTGCGCAACTGCATCAGGCGCAGCGGCGGCTCGGCCATCGGCCCCGTCTCGTACCACAACTCTTCGGTGTACAGCCCCCAGCCCTCGGTGTAGATCGGGCTCCAGAACTGCTTGCGCAGCTTGGTTCCGACCTGCTTGCAGATGACCTTGTGGAGGTGGTGGCCCGGATAGATTTCGTGTTGGGCGATACCGCGAATCCAGGCCCAGCTATGGTCGCGCAGGTGGGCCTGCTGCTGCGCCAGGGGCGCTTCGGGGTCGGCGGGGGTGATGTACCACGTGCTCGCCAGGCCCGGCTCGAAGGCGGGCGACGTCCAGGGCAGAGCGATGGGGTAGGTGCTGCGCAGGAACGCGGGCATCCACTGGATGTCGCACGTCTCCCCTTCTGGGAACGTGATGAGGTCGAGGTCGAGGCAGTGCTGGCGGGCGAGCAGCGTCTCGTCCTCATACGCCTGGCGCAGTCCCTCGGCCGTCGGGTGGTTGTCCTTGACGCGCTCCAGAATCTCTAGCCAGTGCTTGTCGGGGTCAATCTGGCGCGCGACCTCCGTCATCTCCCTCTCGTAGCGGTCGATCCAGTCGCGGCCAAAGTCGTACAACTGGTCCGCATCCATGTCCAGCATGTGGTAGCGCTGGAGGAGGCGGTCGAAGCGCTCGCGGCCGATGGCGTAGTCGCCCTGGGCCTGGCCGCCCATGTCGCGCACGGCGGCTTCAAAGTCGAGGACGGCCTGGGTCGCGGCCTGGCTGGCGCGCAGCAGGTCGGCCTCGAGGGCGGGGACCTGGCTGGCGGCCTGGGGGACGGCCTCGGTGAGGAACTGGCGCGTGCTCTTGGCGGTGAGCAGGGTGTACTCGATCCAGATGGGGGGGATGGTGGCGGGCTTGAGGTTGCCGCGCGCCTGGTCGAGATAGTTAGGGATGGCGGCCAGGCGCGAGCGCAGGGCGTCCAGACGTGTCTCGAGGGGCGCGAACTGGCCGATGAGCAGGTTGTTGAGCGCCCCGCCCAGGCCCGACAGGTAGTAGCGCGGGTTGGTCTCCCAGGGGCGCAGATCGTGCTCGAGCAGTTCGCGGTCGAGGATGGCCAGCGCCCAGCGGCGGTCGAGGGCCTGGGCGTGGCTCAGGCCGGCCGGGTCGGCAGCCTCGAAGCGCCGCTGGAAGTCGCGTAGGGTCTGGCCCCAGCCTTCCAGCGCGTTGCGGTTGGCGTCGGGCAGGTAGTGGTCGTAGTCGTGGATGCCCAGGCGCGTCGCGCCGGCGGGGTCTTGCCGCCACGTCGCGGCCAGAAACTCGTCAATGAGTTGGTCAAACTGGGACATGGTCCTCCCTTTAATCCGCAGCGAGCATGGCCTCTTCTACGAGCTTGAGGGGCAGCGTGCTGTAGCGCATCAGGCGGTCGTGGAAATCCTTGAGCCGGAAGGCGCTACCCTGCTGCGCCCTGACCTTCTCGCGCAGGTCCATGAGAATGGACAGGCCGACGCGGTACGACGAGATGTACGTCGGGCGGGTGGTGTAGCCGCGCACCTCGCTCTCGGCCCAGCGCGTCTCGAGGCGGGCGCGGTCGGCCAGCCAGCGGACCGCTTCGGGCGCGCTCATGCCGCGCGTGTGGATGCCGGTGTCGATGATGATGCGCACCGCCCGCCACAGGCCGTTGCGCAGTTGCATCAGGCGGAAGGGCGGCTCGGCCAGCGGGCCGGTCTCATACCACAATTCTTCGGTGTACAGCCCCCAGCCCTCGCCAAAGATGGGGCTCCAGAACTGGAGGCGCAAGGGCGTGGCAACCTGCTTGGAGATGACCTTGTGCAGGTGGTGGCCGGGGTAGATCTCGTGCTGGGCGATGCCGCGAATCCAGGCCCAACTGCTGTCGCGCAGGTGCTGCAACTGGCGCTCGGGCGGCGCTTCGCTGTCCACCGGCGTGATGTACCACTTGCTCTTGAGGCCCGGCTCGAAGGCGGGCGACGTCCACGGCTTGGCGATGGGCGACGAGGCGCGCATGAACGTGGGCATCCACTCGAGCGTGCAACTCTCGCCCTCTGGGAAGGTGATGAGGTCGAGGTCCAAGCAGTGCTGGCGCGCCAGCATGGTCTCGTCCTCGTACGCCTGGCGCAAGCCCTCGGCCGTGGGGTGGTCGTCCTTGATACGCTCCAACACCTCGACCCAGTCGGAGTTCGGGTCAATCTGCCGGGCGACCTCGGCCATCTCGCGCTCGTAGCGGTCGATCCACTCGCGGCCAAAGTCGTAGAGCTGGTCGGCGTCCATGTCGAGCATGTGGAAGCGCTTCAGGATGAAGTCGAACTTCTCGCGTCCGATGGCGAAGTCGCCCTGAGCCTGGCCGCCGATGTCGCGCAAGGTGACTTCGAAGTCGTGGACGGCCTGGGCAGCGGCGAGGCTGGCCGTCGTCACCTCGTCAGTCAAGGCCGGGACGAGGGCAGCGGCTTCGGGAATCGCGCCGCTCAGGAACTGGCGCGTGCTGCGCGCCGTCAGCAGACCGAACTCGATCCAGATAGGCGGGATGGCGGCCGGATGGAGGTTCTGGCGAGCCGTGGCGAGGGAAGCGGGGATGGCCTGCAGACGGGACAGCAACGCCCGCAGCCGCTCTTCCAGCGGCGCATGGTCGCCGATGAGCAGGTCGTTGAGGCCAATACCGACGTTCTGCAGGTAGAAGCGCGGGGCGCGCTCCCAGGGCCGCAGGTCATGGTCCAGGATGGCGCGGTCGAGCACGCCCAGCGCCCAGCGGCGGTCCAACGCCTCGTCGGGCGTCAGGGTGGCCGGGTCGAGGGCCTCGAAGCGGCGGCGGAAGTCGCGCAGGTCCGCGCCCCAGCCTGCCAGCGCGTCGGGCGTGACGTCGGCGAGGAGGTGGTCATAGCGGTGGATACCGACGTTGGTCGCCAGCGCCGGCTCCTGCCGCCACGTCGCTTCGAGGAACTCGTCTATCAGGGTCGAGAAGGTGGACATAAGCCCCCCTAGGCCAGGGCGCGCTCGCCCTGCCCCTCCAGCCGATTGACGATGATGTCGCCTTCCTTCATGACCAGGCGCACGTCGCGCAGCGCCGAGACGTTGTCCAGCGGGTTCTGCTCGACGACGATGAGGTCGGCCAGCTTGCCCGTCTCGACGGTGCCCAGCGTCGCCAGGACGCCGCACATCTCGGCGGCGTTGCGTGTCGAGGCCAGCAGCGCCTTGGCCGGGGTGTGGCCCGCCTTGACGGTCCACTCGATCTCGGGCACGGCGGTGTCGGCAATGGGGTTGAGGTCCGCGCCATTGACGATTCTGACGCCGGAGGCCAGAGCGTTCTGGAACGCCTTCTGGTGCAGTTCCGCGCCCTGGAGCGCACGCTGCAGCGACCACGCGGGCCACTCCCAGCGGCGCATGTACGCCTCGTCCATCGTGACGGACAGCGTCGGGCAGTAGTAGACGCCCTTCTCGGCCATGAGGTCGGTGGCCTCACGGTTCAGCTCGTAGCCGTGCTCGATGCAGTCGAGGCCGGCCTTGACGCCGATGATGGCGGCTTCCGAGCAGCCGGTGTGGGCGCAGACCTTCAGCCCCTTCTTGTGAGCGGCGTCACAGGCGGCCTTGATGTCGTCGTAGTCCATCTGGACTTCGTACATGCTCTCACGGACGCCGGCGATGCCGCCGGTGATCATCAGCTTGATCCAGTCGACGCCCATCTTGATAGACTCGCGCGTCGCCTTGCGCACCTCCTCCGGGCTGTCGACCTCGACCCGCTTGGAGGTATAGACTGGCTCGACGCGGCCGTTGGCGCCGTGGCCGCCGGTCATGCTGAGGCCAGGCCCGGCGCCGAAGATGCGCGGGCCGTACAGCCGCTTGTCCTCGTAGCCCTTCTTCCACAGGCCGGTCGGGGTCTTGTTGGCGTAGGCATCGCGCAGGGCCAGGTCGATGTAGTCGGACTCGCCCACAGCGCGCAGGGCCGTCACGCCAACGTGGAGGGCAGACTGGGTGTTGCGCACGGCGCGCAAGGTTCGCTCGGCGGGCGTCTCGAAGTAGCCCACGCGGTTGGGGTCGGGGATCATGCCGCCGGGGTGGCAGTGGCTATCCCACAGCCCCGGCAGGAGGTATGCGCCGCCCAGGTCGATGGCCTGGGCATCGGGTGGCGGGGGAGCGGCCGTCTTGTCGATGGCGCTGATTCTTCCGTTCTCGATGACGACCGTCGCCCGGTAGGGCTGCATGTCGTCGTTGACGCAATCAATGACGGAGCAGTTGACCAAGTAGCGCTTCATCGGACCTCCTGGCTTCTAATCGTCCTTCGAGACTGCCTGCCGAGTCGATGACACCGTGCTCGCGGAGCAGGGCCACGAGACTGTCGTACGCGAACTTGAGGCCGTCGTGCATGCCCTGACGGTAGGGGTATTTGCCCTTGCCGTCGTTGTAGGAGAGTTCCTCGCCCAGACGCTCGGCCAACTGGCGCAAGTCGTCTTCGAGGCTCGGCGTCGCGGTCGTCATGGCTCCTCCCTTACGCGAGGCCCAATGCCCGCTCCATGGCGGGTTGGTCAAAGCCCAGGATGCGCTCGTCGCCGACGATGAGCAGCGGGACGCTCACCTCGCCGGTCAACTCGAGGAGGCTGGCGCGGGCCGCCGGGTCCTTGCGGATGTTGCGGTCCTCGAACGAGATGCCATGCTCGGAGAGAAACTCTCTCACGCGACAGCACTCCTGTCAGGTGGGCGACGTAAAGTCCGTATTCAGGCTGTAGAGGACGACAGCGGGCTGAGACATGCGCGGGCCTCCTGGGGCGTCACAATAGAGAATGACGACACCCGCATTGTAGCCCACGCGGGTGTCGTTCTCCAGGGGTATTGGTATCAGTTTTCGCGCCGATTGGCATCACGCCGTCTACCAACCCAGGGCGTAGTTCTCGCGGCGCGGGTCGGCCCCGGCCATGAGCGTCCCCGTGGCGGGGTCGAGCAGGATGGCGCACAGGCTACTGGCGGCGCGGGCGTAGGCAGGCCAGACCTGGACCTGGTGGCCGCGCGCCGCCAGGTCGGCCCGCACCTCGTCGCCGATGCGGTTCTCGACGGCCAGCGCGCCGGGCCGGTAGACGTGGGGCCAGAACGAGTTGGGGAAGCTCTCGGTGCTCAGGCGCGGCGCTTCAATGGCCTGCTGCGGGTCCATGCCAAAGTCGACCAGATTGACGAGGAACTGGACCATCGCCTGGCACTGCATGTCGCCGCCCGGCGTGCCAAAGGTCAGCCAGGGCTGGCCGTCGCGGAAGGCGAGGGCGGGGTTGGGCGTCAGGCGGGGGCGCTTGCCCGGCTGGAGCGAGCTGGCGTGAGCCGGGTCGAGCCAGGACTGGGTGCCGCGATGGGAGATAATCAGGCCCAGGCCGGGCACGATGGGCGTCTCGCGGGCGCTGTCGCTGGGCGTGGCCGAGAACAGGTTGCCCTCGGCGTCGGCGACGCACAGGTAGGCGGTATCATACGGCCAGGGGCCGGACGCCGCCTCGACCGGCGTCGGGCCGCCGCGACCCCCGCTGCGGTAGCCCCATGGGTCACCGGGCGGCGGCATCTCCGGCCAGGCCCGCGCCATATCGATCTGGGCCGCGCGCTCGCGGGCGTAGTCCTGGCTCAGCAGCCCGTCCAGCGGCACATCGACGAAGCGCGGGTCGCCGTAGTAGCGCTCGCGGTCGGCGAAGGCGAGCTTGAGGGCCTCGGCCACCACGTGGACATAGTCGGCGCTGTTGTGGCCGAGCGCCGCTATGTCGAACGTGTCCAGGATATTGAGCGTCTGGTTGACGACCGGCCCCTGACACCATGGGCCGCAGGTGGCGACGGTGACGTCGCGGTAGCGGCTGAGAACCGGCTCCTCGACGCTGACGTGGTAGTTCGCCAGGTCCTCGTAGGTCAGCAGGCCGCCCTGGGCCTGCGCGAAGTCAGCCATCTGGCGGGCGATGTCGCCGCGATAGAACAGGTCGCGGATGGCGGGGATGCCGCCCTCGCCCTCGGCGTCGACCATGCGGCGCAGGGTGCGCGCCAGGTCGGCCTGGACCAGCCGCTCGCCCAGGGCCGGGACGCGGTCGCCGGGCAGGAGGACCGCCGCCGTCGACGGCCAGTGGCGGAAGCCCGCCGTGTCGGCGGTCAGGTCGCCGTGGAGGGTGCCGTACATGGGGAAGCCACGCTCGGCCAGCTCGATGGCGGGCGCGGCGACCTGGGCGAAGGGCAGCGTACCGAACTGCTCAAGCGCCGTCAGCCAGGAATCGGCGGCGGCGGGGACGACCGAGCGCGGGATGCCGGCGGGCAGGTCGCCGTAGCGTTCGAGGAAATAGTCGATGCTGGCGGCGCGAGGCCAGACGCCCAGGCCGTCGATGACGACGGTGCGGTCCTCGCGGGCCAGGTGCAGGATGATGGGCGCGACACCGCCCAGGCTGGTCATGTGGGGCTGGAGGACGTTGATGCACAGGCCGACAGCGACGCCAGCGTCGACGACGTTGCCGCCCTGGTCGAGGATGCGCTGCCCGGCCGCCGACGCCAGGTAGTGGCTGGAGGCGACGGCGGCCCGCGTCGCCATGACGACGGGGCGGTGGGTAGGGTAGAGCGAGGGTTGAGGCATGTGATCATTCCTTCGTTGGAGAAGCGCCTTGAGCTAGCCCGTGAAGCGTGTTATACTTGCCTTGATATTACCGTTACATCGTCAGGAGGCGTACCTCACATGATGGCTGCTGAACTAAAGGAGCACATCGTCTCCGTGTTGGACAACCTGCCCGAAGCCAAGCTCGCTGCCGTCCTGGACTTCGCCCAATTCCTGGCCGAGCGCGAGCAGCAGATGGCGTGGCTGGAGGCGCAGAGTCGGTCAGCCACTTACCAGGACTGGCTGAGCGACGAGAACGACATCTACGACGAGGTCTTCGCCGATGTCACTCAAGCGCGGTGATGTCATTCTCTGCCAGGTTCCCATGCCCTCGACTGGTCTGACGCAGTCCAAGCTGCGCCCGGCCATTGTCGTGTCCAAAGACCTCAATAACGACCGCCTGGACGATGTCATCGCGCACCTTGCACTTCCAACATCACGCGACGCCGCGAGCCAACGCAATACCTCATCGATGGCCCGGAAATCGCCCAGGCGGGCATTCGTGTCGCCTCCGTCGTCCGCTGTGAAGGTCTCTTGACCATCCCCAAGACCTTCATCGTCCGCACGCTCGGTCGGCTCTCGACGGAAGCGATAGCGGGTGTTGACGTTTGCCTCAAAGATGCTCTTGCGCTGAAGTAGGTTCATTGTCCCGTGAGCATCCGCTCCGCAATCAGCTTGACCGGCGGCGAGCCATAGCTGAGCAGCGTGTCGTGGAACGCCTTGAGACTGTACGCGCTGCCCTGCTGCTGCCGCCACTCCTCCCGCAACTGCTGAATCAACGTCTTGCCGACGAGATACGACGACGGGTAGGTCGGGTTGTTGTGCGTCGTGTAGCGGCGCACCTCGCCCTCGGCCATGTGGGTGTCCAGGGCGACATGGTCGCGCAGCAGCGCCACCGCCTCCTCGAAGCTCATATGGCGGGTGTGCAAGCCGGTGTCGATGACGACGCGCACCGAGCGCCACAGGGCGTTGCGCAGCTTGAACAGCATCACGGGCGGCTCGTGGATAAAGCCCGTCTCCTCGAACAGGTCTTCGGTGTACAGCCCCCAGCCCTCGACAAAGACCGGGCTGCTGAAGTAGCGGCGCATGGGCGACGCCTGGGTCGCCAGCTTGTGGTGGACCTTCTGCAGGTGGTGGCCGGGGTAGATTTCGTGCAGGGCGATGGAGCGAGCGAAGGCGTAGCAGTTGTCGCGCATGTGCTGGCGCTGGCGCTCCGGCGAGGCGTCGGGGTCGAGGGGGGTGATGAGCCACTCGCTCTCCAGCCCGGCCTCGAAGGGCGGCGTCGTGCCCATGACGGCGATGGGCAGCGAGGCGCGCAGGTAGGCCGGAATCCACACCATGTGGCAGACCTCGCCCTCTGGGATGGTAATCAGGTCCTTCTCGACGCAGTGCTCGCGGGCCAGCCACATCTCGCGCTCGTACGAGTCCTTGAACTCGGCGGGCTGCGGATGGTCCTCCTTGACGCGGTCGATCTGCTCCATCCAGGTGCGGGAGGGATCCTGCTCGCGGGCGTAGGCTTCCAGCCGCGCCTTGTCCTCGGCCATACGGTCGAGGCCGAACTGGTAGAGCGACTGGTGGTCCATGTCGAGCAGGTGGAAGCGCTGTAAGAGGAAATCGAAGTGGGCGGGACCGCAGGCATAGTCGCCCCGTGCGCGGCCGCGCAGCTCGCGCAGGAAGGTCGTGAACTCGGCCAGGGCGGCCTGGCCCTGCGTGGCCGCCGCCTCGATATCGCCGCGTAGGGCGTCGGGCAGGGTCGCGGCGAAGCCCGGCACCGCGTCGCCCAGGAACTGCTGCAAGCCCCGCGCCGACGTCAGCCCCATGTCCACGTACAGCGGAGGCGCGGCGTCGGTCAGGTTGGCCTGCGCCGCCTGGAGATAGCCGGGTATCTGGTTGAGGCGGGCCAGCAGCCTCTCGCCACGGGCTTCGGGTGGGGCGAAGCCCCGGCTCATCAGCGGCGACAGGGCGCCGCCGAGGCGTTCGAGGTACCAGTACGGGGCGCGCTCCCAGATGCGCAGGTCCTCGTGGCGGCGCAGGCTTGTCTCCAGGTCGATAATCGCCACGCGGCGGTCCATGCGCTCGTCGTCGCTCAGGCCGTCGGCGGGCATCGCCTCAAAGCGGCGCAGGAAGTCGCGGCGGCGCTCGGCTTCGCCAGCAATGGCGTCCTGGCTGAGCGTCCCCAGTTCGTGGTCGTAGTCGTGGCTGCCCAGTTGCGTGGCCCTAATCGGGTCGGTCTGAAAGACAAACGTCAAGTATTCATTGACGAGAGTCTGTAGTTCAGTCATCGTGGTTCCTCCAGGCGATTGCGGACGATAGCTCCATTGAGGACAACCAGCGCCACGTTGCGCAGACGGCGCATGTCGTCGAGGGGATTGGCAGGGACGGCGATCAGGTCGGCCAGCTTGCCAGGCTCGATGGTCCCCAGGTCAGCCAGGACGCCGCACATCTCGGCGGCGTTGCGCGTGGCGGCGACAAGGGCGTCCCACGGCTCCATGCCGCAGCGGACCAACTGCTCGACCTCGGCGGTGGTCGTCTCGGCCAGCGGGTGGAGGTCCGAGCCGTTGGCGATGCGAACGCCCGCTGCCAGCGCCATGCGGAAGGCGCGTTGGTGGCCGGGCGCGGCAGCCAGGGCCTTCTCGATGGCGATGGGCGCCCAGCCCATGCGGCGCATGTAACTCTCGTTGTGCGTCACGCTGAGGGTCGGCACGTACCACACGCGCTTCTCGGCCATGAGAGCGACGGCGTCCTCGTCCAGGGTATAGCCGTGCTCAACGCTGTCCACGCCGGCGCGCACGGCGGTGCGCACGGCGTCGGGGCCGCCCAGGTGGGCCATGACCTTCAAGCCCTTGCTGTGCGCCGTCTCCACCGCCGCCTCAATCTCCGCCGCCGACATCTGCAACTCGGTCATACTCTCGCGGCCGCCGGCGACGCCACCCGTCACAAACAGCTTGATCCAGTCGACGCCCATCTTGATGTTGAGGCGCGCGCCGCGCCGGAAGCCATCGGCCCCGTCCAGTTCCATGCCGCCCCACGGGTCGGTGGCCGGGAAGGGTTCGTCGACGGGCGCATCCAGGAAGACGGGGGCGCGGCGGCGATACGCGCCGTGGCCGCCCGTGACCTTGAGGGGCGGGCCGGAGACGAACAGGCGTGGGCCGGTCTGGAGGCCACTGGCGAAAGCGTCACGCAGGGCGACATCGATGTAGGCCGGCTCACCCGCGACGCGCAGCGCCGTGACGCCTGACTGCAGAGCGTCGGTGGCGTGGCGCAGGGCGCGCAGGGTGCGCTCGGCGGGCGTCTCGAACAGCGAGACGGCCTGAGGGTCAGGGTAGAAGACGCCCAGGTGGCAGTGGCAGTCCCACAGGCCGGGCAGGAGATACGCGCCGCCGAGATCGACGACGCGCTGGCCGCGCTGACGGCGCAGCTCGCGCGCCGGGGCCACGGCCTCGATGCGCCCGGCGGTGACGGCAACGGCCATGTCGGTGCGCGGGCGTCGGTCTGTCGGGTCGATGGGCGTGCCGTTGTCCGGGAAGAGGGAGTCGGTCATGGGATAGTCCAGGACCTTGTCGGAGCCGGGCACGAAGGCCGGCCCGTTCATGACGAGGTAGGTCATCTCGCCGCCGAAGACATACGGCACACCGCGCGGGATGAAGACATAGTCGCCCGCGCCCACCGCGCCGGGTGGGTCGTCGCCAACCTGGAACTCGCCGTGGCCGTCGATGATGTAGTAGACGCGGTCGCTGATGTCGCACGCCATCTTCTGGTGCGGACCCCACAGGCGAACCCAGGTCACGCTGATGGCGTCGCTATGCGCGTCGCGGTGGATGATGCGCTTCATAACGAGTGGGTTGGTCTCCGGCGCGATCTCCGGCACACTGTCGGCTTTGATAATCACGGCAGGTCTCCCTCCCACGTGGCCCGCATGACCCCCGTGCCGTGGAACAGGTCGGCGCGGAAGGCGCGCAGGCTGATCTGGCCGTCGATCTCGGACCACAGGTAGACGCGGGCCAACTCGCGGTAGACGGCGTCGGCCTCGGCGGCGCTCATCCCCCAGCGGTCCTGGATGGCCGAGCGGGGCAGCGGCCCCTCGCGGCTGATGCGGTCGTAAGTCAGGTAGGTGGCGGGGGACATGAGCATGCGCTCGGGGTAGGTGATGACCGAGACCATGCGCTCCGCGCCTGCCTGGAGTTCGTGGACGGTGGGCGGCAACTCGTCGTCGGGCGGTTCGGTTGGACGCCGCTCGACGCGCAGTTGACCGGCGGCTGTCTGGCGCAGGATGTCCTGCCAGTCGACGGAGGTGACGTCGTCCAGGCGGCGGCGAACCAGGCGGTAGAGGCCCGTCACGCCGACCTGGTGGACAATGGAGGCCAGGATGCGGTCGAAGTTGGGATACTCGTAGAGAGTGGTGTTGACCTCCTGGAGGAAGGTGCGATAGAGCTGGATGGGGGCGAGGTCGCCATTCTTGTGATAGTAGACGAGGTAGGCGATGAAGTTGGCGATACCCTCATCGAAGTAGCGGTAGTAGCCGCCCTTGCCCCTGGAGCCGGTGCCGAAGTGGTGGGTGTTCTCGTGCAAGGTCGCCAACTCGGCCACGCCCGGCATCATGTAGCGGCGCAGGAAGTAGACGCCCTGGGGGTAGCCGGGGCGGGGCCCGCCCGGCACGTTGGACACGGCGAACCAGTCCTCGTCCTGGGCGGGCGGCGGGTAGGTATCGACGACGACGGGCGGGTTGCGCGTCCAGCCCAGTTGGAGGCGGTGGACGTAGTAGTCCTCGACCACCTCGTAATACGCCTCGATGGTCGCCATCACGTCCCAGCCTGCCAATGAGTCTGTCTTCAGGAAGGCGAGAGCGGCGTCGGCGTCGGCGATGACGAGTTGGAGGAAGGCTTTGGCCTGGCCCTGCGCCCCGGCTTCGCGCTCGCGGTACTCGTCCACCTTAGCCGTCAGACGCGCCAGGGTGTCGGGGCCGTAGTCCGCGTCGGTCAGGGGGAAGAGGGTCTGGAACAGCGAGCGGGGGTAGAGGGCGGTCGGCGTGCGGAGAAGGGCATAGATAAAGGCGGCCTTTTCGCTCAGCACCATTATCTCCCGTCTGTGCGGCGTGGGTCGAGGGCGTCGCGCAGGCCGTCACCCAGGAAATTGAACGCCAGCACGGTAATAAAGATGGCGAGACCGGGGAAGACGGTCATCCACCAGGCTTGTTGGATAAAGTTGCGGCCACTACTGAGCATGTTGCCCCAACTGGGCGCGGGCGGCTGGACGCCGAGGCCCAGGTAGCTCAACGTGCTCTCGACGATGACGGTGAAGGCGACGAACAGCGTCGCCTGGACGATGACGACGGACAGGATGTTGGGCAGCATGTGGCGGAAGATGATGCGGCTGTTGCTAGCGCCCACGGCGCGGGCGGCTTCGACGAACTCCTTCTCGCGCAGCGACAGGAATTGCCCGCGCACCAGGCGCGCCGTCCCCATCCACGACGTCAGCCCGATGACCAGCATAGTGTTGCGCAGGCCCGGCCCGAACAGCGCCACGATAGTCAGGATGAGGAAGGTGTTGGGGATGGACATGAGGAGATCGATGAACCGCATCAGCGGGCCGTCGAAGGCCTGGTAGTAGCCGGCCACGATGCCGACCAGGACGCCGATGGTGATGAGAATGGCGACCGAAACAAAGGCGACCGACAATGAGACGCGCGAGCCGAGCAGGACGCGGCTGAACGTGTCGCGGCCCAGGTCGTCGGTGCCCATCAGGTGGTCGCGGCTAGGGGGCATCAGCGAGTTCATCAGGTCCTGCTCGGTCGCGTCGTAGGGGGCGAGGGCGGGCGCGAGGATGGCGATGACCACCAGGGCCAGGATGATGACCAGCCCGACCGTCGCCAGGGTGTGGCGGCGAAACGCGCGCCAGATCAGGGCGCGCTGCGAGACGGTCGGGCGGTCGAGGCGCGAGGCGACATCGAGGGTAGCCGTGCTCATGGTCACGCCCTCCCTCGGTACGAGATGCGCGGGTCGAGGCGAACGTAGAGGATGTCCACTACGAGGCTGGACAGGATGATGGCCGCCGCCGTGAGCATCGTCAGGGCCATGATGACCGGCTGGTCGCGACGCAGGACGGCGTCGTAGGCCAGGCGGCCCAGGCCGGGCCAGGCGAATATCGACTCGACGATAATCGCGCCGCCGAGGAGACGGGGCAGCGAGAGGCCGATAACCGTCACCATGGGCAGCAGGGCGTTCTTGAGGGCGTGGCCATAGACGACGCGCCGCTCCTTCAGCCCCTTGGCGCGGGCCGTCGTCAGGTAGTCGGAGCGCAGGACATCGAGCAGGCTGGAGCGCATGAAGCGCACGTACCAGGCCATGTACTCGGAGGCCAGGACGAGGGTGGGCATGAGCAGGTAGCGCCAGCGTTCGAGCAGGGGTTTGTCGGCCCCAATGCCGCCGGAGGGCAGCCAGCCGAGGTAGACCGAGAAGAACATAATGAGCAGCAGGGCCAGCCAGAAGTTGGGCAGCGACAGGCCCAGGAACGACAGGGTGGTCACGGCGTGGTCGGTGGGTGAGTATTGCCGCGTCGCCGCGACAATACCCACCGGAATCGAGACCAGGATAGCCACCAGGAGCGCCGCGACCTGGAGTTCGAGCGTGGCCGGGATGCGGGCCACGATGAGGTCCTTGACGGGCACGTGGTAGGTGAAGGCGTAGCCGAAGTCACCACGCGCCACGTTGCCCAGCCAGCTGAGGTACTGGATGTACACCGGGCGGTCCAGCCCTAGCTCCTGCCGCAGCTTGGCGCGGAACGTCTCCAGGTCGAGCGCCGAGTCGGAGAAGCTGCTGGGGATGAAGAACGCCGTCGCATCCCCCGGCGCGACCTTGATGAGGGCGAAGACGAGCACGCTCAAGGCGAGCAGGAGCGGAATCGTCAGCAGCACGCGGCGCACGATGTAACCAGTCATAGCCGCCTGCTACTGCTTGCGCCAGTCCTTGGCGTCCCACATCGGACCCAAGGCGCTCGGCGTGATGTTGGAGATGTTCTTGCGGGCGGCGATGCTGAACAGGTACTCATAGGCCCACACGCGCGGCACGTCCTTGACCAGGATTTGCTGGGCCTGCACGTAGAGCTTCTTGCGCTGCTCGACATCGTTGGTCGCCCGCGCCTGCTCCAGAACCTTGTCCAACTCCGGATTGCTGTACTTGCCGTAGTTGGTGCTGCCCTTGGTGTGGTAGTCGCTGTAGAGCGTGTCGGGGTCGGGGATGCCGCCGCTCGAACTCAGGACGACGATGTCGAAGTTGCCCTGGGTCACGCCGCCGATGAACGTGCTCCACTCCTGCAACTCGACCTCGGCCTTGAGACCGAGCTTCTGCATCTGGGCCTGGAGATAGGTTGCCATCTGCTCGCGCGTCGTGTTGCCGGCGTTGGTGCGAATCTTGACGCTGAAGTCGGCGGGGACCTTGGCCTCGGTCAGCAGCGCCTTGGCCTTGTCCATGTCGGGCGACGGCTGCTTGAGGCTGGCGTCGAAGGCCCAGCTGGACTTGAGCAGCGGGTTGAGGACCGGGGCCTGGATGCCGCCGAGAACGCGCTGGCTGAACTCCTCCATGTTGAGGCTCATGGCGATGGCCTGGCGGACCTTGACGTCGGCCAGCGTCGGGTTCTTGAGGTTGAAGTAGATGGCGTCCAGCGAGCGGGTCGGGTGGTCGTAGATGGCAAGGTCGGGGTTATTCTTGAAGCGCGTGACAAAGCGCGGCTCCAGCGGGTTCATCTGGTCCACGCTGCCGCTCTCCAACGCGAGGCCCAGCGCGTTCATGTCGGGGATGATGCGCTCGGTGATCATCTTGGAGCACACGGGCTTGCCCCAGTAGTCAGGCTTGGCTTCCAGCGTCAGGTGGTCGCCCTTGACCCACTCCTTCACCTTGTAGGGGCCGACGCCGACCGGGTTCTGCATGAAGGGATGCTCGGGGGTGAGCTTCTGGCCTTCGAGGATGTGGCGCGGGATGGGCTTGAGGTTGCGGACCGCGTTGGGCAGGAAGGCAGCGTTGGGCTGGTTGAGCTTGAGCTGCAGCGTCTTGTCGTCGACGACCTTCACGCCGTCGAGGGACGTCGCCGAGCCGGCCATGACCTTGTCCGCGCCGACGAGGTCGCGGAACAGGCTCTGCCAGGGGCCAGTGTAGTCCTTGGAGAGGATGGTGAGCAGGGTGAACTCGAAGTCCTGGGCGCGCAGCGGCTTGCCGTCGGGCCACTTGGGGCCGTCCTGGAGCTTGAAGGTGTAGGTCGTGCCGTCAGGGGAGACTTCCCAGGACTTGGCGAGCCAGGGGATGGGCTGCATCGTCTTGGCGTCGAGGAAGACAAGCGGCTCGGAGATGACGTCGGTGCGGGCGACAGTGCTGGAGTCGCTCCCGTACAGCGGGTTCACCGACTGGCCGTCGCCGTTGATGCCGATGATGACTTCCTTACCACAGCCCTGGGCGCTGGCCTGGGCGGGGGCTTGCGGCTGGGCGGCGGGGGCTTGCGTGGGCGCTTGCGGCTGGGCGGCGGGCGCCTGGGCGGGCGGGTTGGCCGCTTTCCCCGCGTCCTGGCTGGCCTGGGGCGCCGGTGGAGCCGAGCCGCAGGCGGCGACCAGGGCGAACATGACCATCAGTACGAGCCATAGACCAAGACGCTTCACCGTCAGCCGTCGACCGTCGTTCATAGCCGGTTCTCCTCTCTGAGGTAGGCGGGGTCAGGGAACACCACTACCCTTGCAGCCTGGCAGGGGGAGTCGCGCCGTCAGGCGCTGTTACGGACCGGAAGCGAGTATTCAGTTGTCGGACATGGGCCTGCCGCCCATTCTAGCGGCTTGGCGACACGCGCACAAGGACTGAACGGGTCATGTTCCTGGCCCACACGGGTCTATGTGAGCCGCGCCACGCGCACCATCTCGTCGTAGGCGTCGCGCAGCCCCTCGCCGGTGAGGGGGACGTCGACGACGACGTGCGTGACGCCCAGGGCGCGGTGCTGGGCCTGCGTCTCCTGAGTGAGGCGGTACTTGGCCCCCGGCCGCGCGATAATCGGGACACTGGCGAAGTCGCGGCCCGCTTGCTCGCAGAAGGCGCGGAGGCGGCGCACACCGTCCGCTAACTCGTTCATCGTGATGAGGGTCGGGTGCCAGCCGTCGCCGAGGCGCGCCACGCGGCGCAGGGCGGCGTCGCTGTGCCCGCCCCACACGACGGGAATCGTGCCCTGGACCGGACGCGGGTACATCTGGCAGTCCTGAACCTGCCAGATGTCGCCTCGGAAGTCGACCGTTTCGCCGCTCCACAGCGCCCGCATCAGCCGAATCATCTCGACCGAGCGCTTGCCGCGGTCGGCGAAGGGCACGCCAATTAACTCGAACTCCTCGGCCATCCAGCCCGCGCCCACGCCCAGCCAGACGCGCCCACCGCTCAGGTAGTCGAGTGTCGCCAACTGCTTGGCGAGCAGGATCGGGTTGCGCAGCGGCAGAACCAGCACCGACATGGCGAGCTTGACGCGCGGCGCGGCCATCGCCGCCCAGGCCAGCGCCAGCAGCGGGTCGAGCCAGGGCGTGTCGGCGGGCGCGGTCCAGCGGCCATCGGCGGCGTAGGGGTAGGGCGAGGCGACGTGGTGGGGCAGGACGACGTGGTCGCTGACCCACACTGAATGGTAGCCGAGGTCGTCGGCCCAGCGCGCCAACTGGGCCAGGGTCTCGGCGTTGGCGAGGGGGCCGGAGGCCGGGATACGGACGCCCAGGTCCATCGCTACACCACCACCAGGTCTTTGGTGAAGTGGGTCAGCGTCTCCGCGCCCGTGTCGGTGACGAGAACAACGTCCTCGATGTGAATGGGCGTGTCCTTGTGCTTGCCGGTCACGAAGCAGCCAGGGTCGATGGTGAAGATCATGCCCGGCTCCAGCGGGAAGGTCGCGCCCGCCTGGAGGTAGGGGGCTTCGTGGCCCTTGTTCAGCCCGACGCCGTGGCCGATTTTCCAGACCTGGCGCAGGCCGTGCTTGAGCATGAAGTCCTCGGAGAAGCGGTGGACATCCTCGGCCGTCACGCCGGGCTTGATGATCTCCATGGTGCGGTCGAAGCACTCGACCGTCACGCGGTACATGCGCTCCTCTTCGGGCGTCGGCTGGCCGACGAAGACGTTGCGCGCCGTGTCCGAGTGGTAGCCCTGGTAGGTCGCGCCGTGGTCGACGTCGACAATGTCGCCCTTCTGGAACAGCCGCTTCTCCAGAGTGCGGAAGTGGCCGCCGACGCCCATCGCCTCGTTGCCCTCGGCGAGCATGGCGTTGTTGATCGCCAGCGCCGCCTCGTACTCCGGCCGTCCCTCGCGGATGGCCTCGACGGCGGCGGCGAAGCCCGCGTCGGAGATGCGGTTGGCCTCGCGGATGGCCGCGATCTCACCGGCGTCCTTGACCATGCGCAGGCGGTCGACGAGGGATTGGGCGCTGCGCAGGCTGGCGCGCGGCGCGACGGAGCGGATCAGCTCGTGGTCGCCAAACCACATGTTGTCCTCGACGCCGATGACGCCGTCGAGGACGCCGTGCTGCTGGAGGACATGCTTGAGCAGGTCGGCTGGGTCGTCGCCGTCCATGTAGCGCTGGACGTCCTTGACCCACGAGCCGCCCTTGGCTTCGAGGATGTCGGCGTGCATGTCGCTCAGGATAAAGGTCGGCTCGCCCGACTGGGGGACGAAGGCGACCGACAGCCACAGCGGCCAGCCGCCGTGGTAGGCGCTAAAGCCGGTGAAGTACGTCATGTTGGGGCCGGCGTTGATGTACAGCGCGTCGATCTCTTGGTCGCGCATCATTTGGCGCGCCCGCGCCACGCGGCCTGCGAAGTCGTAACCGGGGTCGTTGGTGATCACTGATCTCTCCTTGTCGTTATTTGCCGACGCTCACGCCGAACATCCATAGTTCCTGGTCCACGCGGGGCTTCCAGCCCTGGACGCGCTTGGTGACGGCCCAGGTGTCGTTGGTGGCCCACAGCGGGATGCGGCCGGGGTTGGCCAGGTCGAGGCGAATCAGGTCTTGCAGCAGCTTCTTCTGCTCGGCCGTGTCGAGGGTCACTTCGGCCTTCGCCATCAGGTCTTCGTAGTCCTGCTCGCACTTGAACGAGGCGTTGTAGCGGCACGAGTTGGCGTTCATGCGGTCAATGGCGTGGCCCGTGCCGGGGCCGGTGCCGATGTACGAGATGGGGCCGAGCTTGCCGGTCAGCGCCTTGTTGAAGAAGTCACCGACTTCGAGGAACTGCATGTTGGACTTGACGCCGACTTTCTCCAACTGGGCCGCGATGGCCTGGCAGGCTTCCTTGTCGAGGATGTAGCGGCCGCTGGGACACATGAAGGTGATCTCGAAGCCGTTGGGGTAGCCCGCCTCGGCCAGCAACTGCTTGGACTTGGCGGGGTCGTAGCCGAAGGGCTTGGCGTCGTCGAGATAGCCAAAGTCGTCGGGCATCAGGATCTGGGTCAGCTCGAAGGCGTGGCCGTCGAACAGGCTCTTGATGATGGCCGGGCGGTCGATGGCAGTCAGGAAGGCCTGGCGCACCTTCTGGTTCTTGGTGATGTCCGACAGCCCGTAGCGCATGTCCATCTGGATACCCATGACGCGGCTGCCGGGCACCTCGAGTACCTGGAGGCTCGGATTGCTGTTGAGGCGCGGGATGGAGCTATAGGCCACGTCGAAGATGATGTCCACGTCGCCCGCCTCGAGGGCGGCGATGCGGGCGGCCGGCTCCGGGATGGGGCGGAAGACCAGCGTCTTGAACTTGGGCATCGGGCCGGACGAGCCTTGATAGTTGGGGTTGACCTCGAAGGTCATGTGGTCATCCTTGACCCACTCCTTGAGGACAAACGGCCCCGTGCCGATGGGCTGGCGGCCGAACTTGTCGGGGCCGACCTCCTGGTAGTACTTGAGCGGGACAATCCAACTGGCCTGGGAGAGGCGCGTCAGGTTGATGGTCGGGGCGAAGGTCTTCTTGTGGTAAATCTTGATCGTCGCGCCGTCGACCTTCTCGGCGTGGTCGAAGTTGACGGTCGTCGCCGCCCAATGCTCCGACTTGAACCACTCGTTGAGGCTGAAGACCACGGCGTCGGTTGTCAGGTCCTCGCCGTTGCTGAACTTGATGCCCTGCTTGATCTTCATCTCCAGGGTCTTGTCGTCCAGCCACTTCCAGCTCTCGGCCAGGACGGGGTCGAACTGCTTGGTGTCGCGGTTGTACTGGATGAGCTTCTCGAAAATCTGGCGGATGGCGTTGACCTCGTTGATGCCCGACACCTGGTAGGGGTGGAGCAGGCGCGGGTCGGACCCCTGGGCGTAGACCACGCGGCCCTCGGTCGGGACGGCAGCCTTGGCGGCCGGGGCCGCCGCCGCCTGAGTCGGCGCGGCAGCGGCTGGGGCCTGGGTGTTGACGGGCTTGGCGGCTGCTGGGGCCTGGGTGGGAGCCGCGGCGGCCGAGGCCTGGGTCGGGGCGGCGGCCGGGGCCTGGGGCTGCGGGGTGGCCTGGCCGCCACAGCGGACGAGGAACAGGCTCAGCGCGATCACGAGCACGGCCACGAGACGGGTTCGCATGGTCTCCTCCTGTCGTCTGACTAGCGCGGTCGGTTGCGGGGATCGAGAATGTCTTGCAGAGCGTCGCCCAGGAAGTTAAAGGCCAGCACGGTCAGGACAATGGCCGCGCCGGGCAGCGCCGAGATCCACCAGCCTTCGTAGAGATAGTTGCGTCCGTCGCCGATCATGCCGCCCCAACTGGGGGTCGGCGGCTGGACGCCCAGACCCAGGAAGCTCAGGCCCGACTCGAGCAACAGCAGGCGGGCCAACTCGAATGTCGTCAGGACGATGACGCTCGATAGGAGATTGGGTAAGACGTGCCGCACCATGATGGCCGTGTCGCGGGCGCCGATGGTGCGCGCGGACAGGATGTAGTCCTGCTCGCGGACAGACAGCGCCGAGCCGCGAACGAGGCGGGCGTAGCGCGCCCAGCCGGAGATGCCCAGGATGAGGACGAGGTTGAGCAAGTTGGGGCCGACGATGCCGACGACAGCGATGATGAGGATGATGGTCGGGAAGGCGAGGGTGATGTCGCATAGCCGCATGATGATGTCGTCGGCGACGCCCCGATAGAAGCCCGCCCACAGGCCCAGCGCCAGGCCCAGGATGGCAGAGAGCAAGGCGGCCCCGCCGGTGATGAGCAGCGAGTAGCGCGTGCCGTGGACGACGCGGCTGAAAACGTCGCGGCCCAGGTTGTCCGTGCCGAGGGGATAGCCCGCCTGCGCGCCCTCGACCCAGACCGGTGGCTTGAAGCGCAGCAGGAGGTCAGAGGACGTCGGGTCGTGGGGCAGCCAGGCGACCGGCCACAGCGCGCACGCCACGCCGACGGCCAGGATGACCAGCGACAGCAGCGGCAGGGGCTGGCGCAGCACGCGGGCGGCGCGGATCCGCCACTGGGCGCGCGGGCGCTCCGTGGCGGCGCGGGTGCGGGAAGAGGCGAGGGGGAAGCCTTCGACCTGTGCCATGTGTCAGTTACCCAAAGCGAATGCGCGGATCGAGGTAGGCATAAATCAGGTCAACGATCAGGTTAGTCAGCACGAAGACCAGGGCAGTGATCATCACCACGACCTGGACGACCGGGAAGTCGCGTTGGAAGACGGCCTGCACGGCCAGGCGGCCGATGCCCGGCCAGGCGAAGACGGTCTCGGTGATGACCGCGCCGCTCAGCAGCGCCCCGACCTGGAGGCCGATGATGGTGACGACGGGCAGCATCGAGTTCTTGAGCATGTGGCGCGTCACGACGGCGGCCTCGCGCAGGCCCTTGGCGCGCGCGGTGCGGATGTAGTCGTGCTCCATGACCTCCAGCACGCTGGAGCGGGCGAAGCGGGCGATGAGGGCGATGAGGCCGAGGGCCAGGGTGAAGGCGGGCAGGACGAGATGCTGAACATCGCCCTCGCCGCGCCCGCCGGTGGGCAGCCACTTGAGGCGCACGGCCAGGACGATGATGAGCAGCAGGCCGATGTAGAACGTCGGGACGGCCTGCCCCAGCAGGGCGACGAAGCGTACGACGTTGTCGAACCACGAGTCGCGCTTGAGGGCGGCCAGGACGCCCATGGGGATGCCCAGGATGATGGACATGAGAAGAGCCGCGCCCGCCAGTTGGACCGTGGCCGGAACGCGCTCCATGAACAGGTCGAGGGCCGGCTCGCGATAGCGGATGGACTGGCCGAAGTCGCCGCGTAGCGCGCCCGCCAGGAAGCGGCCATACTGGACCGGCAGCGGCTGGTCCAGCCCGTTGTCCTGGCGGAACTTGGCGATGGCGTCGGGCGTGGCATCCAGGCCCAGGATGAGCGCGGTCGGGTCGCCTGTCAGCCGCGTCAACGAGAACGTCAGCAGCG